>JBDLTO010000412.1:0-6373 GCA_039805815.1 Bacteroidota bacterium
ATGAAAGTGAGTTCTCCAATCGTGCCGGCCTTCACCAGTTTCTGTGCTTCCAGGATGGCTACTGAGCTGGCACGCTGGCTGCCCACCTGGAATACTTTACCGGATTTTTTCTGGGCGTTGATGATGGCATGGCCCTGCTCAATTTTTTGTACCATCGGTTTTTCGCAGTACACATGTTTACCGGCTGTCAGGGCATCCACTGCCATCCGTTGGTGCCAGTGGTCTGGCGTGCAGATCAGCACTGCATCAATATCTTTTCTGTTCAGCAACTCGCGGTAATCGCGCGTGGTGAAAAGCTGGTTGCCATATTTTTCTTTGGCTGCGTCTATGCGGCCGGTATAGAGATCGCAAACGGCCACGAGTTCTACACCCGGAACTTTCAGCGCAGCGTCGGTATCGAAATGTCCTATGATGCCGGCCCCGATGAGTCCTATCCTGACTTTATCATTCGCACTTACCCTAACTGACGAGTGCAGGATTTTGGTATCTGCATAAGCGTTGCCCCTGGCTGCCTGTCCCACTGCCAATGCGGCTACGGAGGCGCCCATATTTTTGATGAAGTGTCTGCGATTTTTTTCCATGGGTCTAATTTACCTCCATTTGCGCGAATCTTTGCATTAATTTCATTCCACATTTGAAGGGGTATGGAACATGTTTTGGACAATCCGATCTGGCATGCACTCAACACCAGGCATGCCGGGTTGAACATCGGGAGTGATCAGGTGAAATATTTTGACGAGTCGGTTTCGCCATTTGTGGCCATGGATGCCTGGAATGCAACTGACCTTTCCGCCATGGAGGATTTACTTCCGGCAGGCAGGAGTTTCTATGTGCTTATCCCCCGCAAGGTATCCATACCGGATTCTTTTGAGCAGTTGTATACCACACCCATTTACCAGATGGTTTGTCAGTCTTTTCAACCGCAATTCCTGTCTGAACAAGTTGTGTTGGAAATGGGTGATTCTGATGTGGAAGAAATGATAACTTTAACGGCACTCACCAGACCCGGACCTTTCAGTACCGGGACGATGTCGTTTGGCAGGTACATCGGTATCCGGGAAGGTACCCGTTTGGCAGCGATGGCCGGGGAACGCATGAAAGTGCCTGGATACACAGAAGTGAGTGCAGTTTGCACCCACCCTGATTTGCTGGGTAAGGGATATGCCTCCCACCTGATGAGTCTACTTTGCACCCACATCATTGCCCGTGGGGAAACCCCATTTCTGCATGTGCGGGCAGATAATCCCCGTGCCATCAGGGCTTATGAGCGACTGGGTTTCAGCATCAGTAGGGATGTGTTTTTTGCCATCATCAAAAGGAAAACAGAAAGCTGATATGAAAGAAAACCATTATGATGTGATAGTGCTTGGCGTGGGATCGATGGGTTCTTCCACCTGTTACCATTTGGCCAAGCGTGGCGCGAAAGTATTGGGACTAGAGCAGTTTAGCATTCCGCATGAAAGGGGGGAACATGGCGGACAAAGCAGACTCATCAGGAAGGCCTATTTTGAACATCCGGATTATGTTCCCCTGTTGGAAAGGGCATATGAGAATTGGAATATGTTTGAAAAGGAAACCGGTCAACAAGTTTATCATCAGACAGGCTTGCTCTACATGGGTGAGCCCGATCATCCTTTAATAGCGGGTGTCAGGACATCTGCTGCAACATATGGGATTGCTGTTGACACATTAACGTCATCAACTTTCGTGAAACAACATCCCCAATTTGCCATTCCATCCACTTTCGATGTATTGTTTGAGCCTGAGGCAGGCTTCCTGGAGCCTGAGAAAGCCATCCGATTGCTTGCAGCAGCTGCAGTTCGCTACGGTGCAACCATCAGGGATAACACACCTGTTAACAGCTGGCGGAAAGAGGGAAGTGGCATTGTGGTGGAGACAGCAGAGGGTCCAGTTTATGGCGACAAACTGGTTGTGTGTGTCGGTCCCTGGTCAGGAAAGATGCTGCCTGGCTGGGGAAGCCAGCTGACGGTTACCCGACAAGTATTGGCATGGGCAAGTCTTCCCAACCCCCGGAAATATGCAATGGGGGAGTTGCCTTGCTGGACCATTGCCATGCCGGGGAAGCCGGGCATTTACTATGGATTTCCGGTTTTGAATGATGGCCATTTTGACGGACCTGCAGGTTGCAAACTTGCCCATCATGCACCGGGTCTGGCAACAGATCCTGATGGATTTGATCTTCCTCCCAACCAAGCGGATGAAGACAACATTAGGGAATTCCTGGAACAGTTTTTTCCGGGTATGGACAACCCTGCTATCACGATGAAAACTTGTCGGTATACCAATACGCCAGATGAACACTTCATACTGGACCATCTGCCTGGTTATGGCGAGAGGGTTATCATGGCTGCGGGTTTCAGCGGCCACGGCTTCAAGTTTGTTTCTGTTATTGGTGAAGTGATGGCAGACTTGGCACAGCGGGGTTCAACCCAACTGCCAGTGGATTTTCTCACCTCAAAAAGGTTGCTGTCTTGATTCGTCCCCGATTCAAATATGATTTTTGCCGGTCATGCTGGGTTCGTTTCTTGCACCTTCCCATGTTGCTTTTCGTATCCGGACAAATCTTTTCACAATCTGAAAATGGTCAATTGTGGGAAGGGAAGATAATGGAAACCGGTGGAGCCTATGCTCCGATTTGAAGATTAAGCTGAATGGTTGATTGCATTTTCTAGAGCTATGCGTTTGATAAAAGCGGCCTGACTTATGCCATAATTCAATTTCTGTCAATATATCAGGGGTATTTACTTGCATTCCGTAAATCTACTGTATATATTTGGGTGTTTCACCATGAGGAAATTACCCAAACATATCATCTCTTGCATCAGAAAAATCGGAATTCAGCTGCTTTTTCTGATATCCTCGGTATCAGCTACTGCCCTGGCGCAGCCTACACCCAATGATGTATGGGAAGGTAGAATCCTGGAAGCTGGTAGTTTTTATGAGATCTCTATCTCATTCAAAGAGGCTGGCAATGGCATTTATTCCGGCATTTCCATCAGCAGGAGCAAGAATCTTTACTGTCAGACATCCTTTGAAGGGGTGCTGAAAAACGGGGTTATCCTGCTCACCCAAAAATCCATTCTCAAGACAAATTTTCCCTCTACAGAACATATTTGCCTCTTGCAATTTTCCCTGAAGCAAAGGGAAGAGGCATTGGTGGGCACTTTCACTTCCAGCAGCAAATCGACAACCTCAGATTGCGGAACCGGAACTGTTCAATTGAAATTGAAAATTGCTGGCAAAGATATCGCACCCTTGGCCGACCCATTGCCCGTAGTAACCGAGACCAAGGCAGTATCATCAGCAGTTGCACCTAAGTCTCAAACGGCCGTTCCAGCAGTTTCCCGCAAAGCGGTTATTGACACATTTTATCTGGTGGATGGTGATCAGGTCAACGTGGTGATTGATGATACTGTTGTTGTAAAAAAAGACCGGGACATTTTCATCATCAATACCCTGGAGTTTATGGAAGACAGTGTGCATGTGGAGGTCTATGACAACGGCGTGGTAGATGGTGATGAAATAACCCTGTATGTGAATAAAGGTATATTATTCAGGAATAAGGTGTTGAGCGAAAAGCCACTGCAATTCGACCTCGATGGTAAAGTTTTCAGCACCTATGATCTGCAGTTCCATGCCAACAACCTGGGTACCATAGCACCCAACACGGGCTTGATCATCATCAGCACGGCAACAGAACGAAAAGAAGTTAATTTCGCTTCAGATTTCTCCAAAACATCATCCCTCAGGATAAAGATGAACGTTATCAGATAACATAACCTATTTTTCAAATTTGAAGGTGTAGCTGAACACTGGAAACAGTGGAGTAATGCCTTCGTTGAGTCCGCCAATCCCCCAAATCCCAAAGTCAAAAGAAGATTTCTTGTTGTTGTACAAGCGCAGACAGGGCCCACCAAAAACCACTCCGCTTGATGGAACCACCCAGAATTCTCCCATCAGGCTCAGGTTTTTTGAGATTCTCTTGTTGCCGGCAATGCTGAAGATGCCGGTGCTATTGGTTTCAGCAAAAGGTCCGATTGTTTCACCGGTAGGGGTGAACTCCACCCGGTCTCCATCCCTCACCCATCCCAAACCAGCTCCTAACGTGATGTTCGACTCTTTGGTTCCATAGGTGTATGTACCAAATCCGATGCCTAAACTCACCTGTGTTCCCCATCCCACAAATCCTGCCAAACCTCCCACAGCGAGGGTGTTTTTTTCATTGATGGGGATGGAATATTTCGTAGTCAGTGCCAGCGGTGTACCTACAATGGTGGTGGTGGCACCCAATGAAAACCGGTCGGTGATCCCCACCTGAACCTGGTATGCAGCAAAGTAAACGGTTTGAATATAGATTTCACCTTTGTCCATGGGCAAGGCTGACGGGGTATAGAAATACCTGGATGGATGTGGGTTGGGGTAAATGACCTTCCCGTTGATAACACTTTCTTTTGTTGCTGGCTTGATGGACTTGACGGTATAAGCGGGTATGGAAAGCAACTTGTTGCTGTTAATTAAGCGGATGGTCACTTCACGTGGGTCTTCAGACACGATATACCCCACAAAGTTTTCTCCTGAATTGGTGGTAAGCATCACCAAAGCCGAATCTGATGCTGGTTTTGGATCGCTGTTTTTTGTTTCCTGAGCATGAGTGGCAAGCACGAACAAGCTAAGCAGGAGGGTAAGCAGTTTTTTCATGGTTCAAAATTAATGATTTTGATGTGGATGGTTTTCACCGCCCATCCTTTCCCTGAACTTGTTATATAGGAATGAAGCTGCGAGTAGTATGATACCAAGCACTACCAACACCACCGTTTTCGAAATAGAAGAAAGGCTGGAGAGGTCGTAGAACAGCACTTTGAGCAAGGTTGCAACCAGCAGCAGGATGGCACTAACGCGCAGGTGTCTTTTGTTTTGCAGGATACCAATGCTGATGACCACAAATGCATACGCAGCAGCGATGATGCTTAGTCCGAGTTTATATTGATTGGCATAACCCAAGACATCCATCCAGTGGATGAATTCATTGCAGAGTGTGCCCAACAGCATTGCATTGAAACCAATTGAAAAAATTCTCGCGCGAAATGGATTTCCGGGAAAAGCAGTCAGGTCTTTTTTCAGGTTCCAAATGGGTAATGCAATCATCAGAATGAATAGATATCGGATGCCCAGTTTCAGCCAGGCAGGACCATCCCCTGTTGTGAGATAGGATGTTCGGATATCTCCCAGTCGGGTAAAGCCTGTTGTGAGGAAAGCGATGACTACACAGACAATGAAAATAGTCAGCAGCTTGTGCAGCTGGTCATTTTTTAATTTCCATCGATTGATCAATTGCCATGCGCTTGCATAAACGGCTGCAAATGAAATGAGTTTGATGTCGAGAAACGCCTGTTCCAGTTTCCAGGGCAAAATAGAAGTCATGGATTTCCAGGAATAGATGATTTCGAGGTGAACAGACAGGTACAATACAAGGAAAAATGCCAGTCCGCTGGCAGTCCTGACTTCATCCCCTCGGGCATAGACAGGCAGGGAGGTATCGGGTTTCAGTTGCACCTGGAGCCAAAGCAAAGCAGCAGCAACCATCAGGGATGACAGGAAAGGCATATTGGCAAAGGGTATTCCTGATGGCACTATATTCTCATCTGTGAGGTAGTGCCCTTGCCAGTCGAGCGCAAGGCTTGTCAGTGTAAGGAAGAGCAAAGCGGCTGCCAACTTCCTGTAATGCGGACTTCTGGTTTTCCGGAAAACTGCTCCCAGAGATGCTGCTTCTGCAGCCCAGAAAATGGTGATGAAGCTGCCTTTCCAGGCAATGGGTACCAGGATAGTGAAGAAAGCGATGCTGAGGCCTATCAGAAAATGTTGAACTGTCTCGTCGTGCAGCTTCCTGTTCTTCACCTGCGTACCTATCCACAAATGAATAAAGCTTACGCTAAGGGCGAAAAGCGAAAGGTGGTGCCGGTTGGCATCGAAGCGGCCATCGCTGAGGAAAACATCCCAGAGCAGGAGGTAGCCGGCGGCAAAAAAGAGTATGGAGTTGAGCAGCAGGAGGGTGATTTCCGGCAGGTTGTACAGTTGTTTGTGTCGGATTTTGTAGGCCAGAAAAGTGCCCATGAAGAGCAGGAAATTCAGGGTCAGCAACAGCATCAAAGCAATCCAGTTTTCTTCCGTTGGTGTTGTATTCGTTAGTGCTGCAATGTGGATGCTCCAGCTGAATACAAAACCCATGCGATACACCGGTTTCCAGTCTTTGAAAACGGCCAGCAGCAGCATTCCTGCATTCACAACCGATATATAACCCATCAGCACCGCGGCTTGTCCGCTCCCCTTGCTAAGCAGGAATGGAATGGCATAA
>JBDLTO010000413.1:0-2501 GCA_039805815.1 Bacteroidota bacterium
TTATTGGAAACGCCAGTTGAAAAGGAGGGGAAAATGGCATAATTCTTTGCGTTGTACTGAATATAACTCAATGAAGTAACAAGTGAAAAGAAGTCATCCGGCCATTTCAACTGCTTACCCAATGCAATGGTCACACCAGATGTGCTGAGATAAGATGAGTCAGAATACGCCCTGTCGAACAAACCAGTAAACGGATTATACGCATTGGTGAACTTCGTATTGAAAACATTGAATGTGAAAGAATTGCGTTTCTTTCCACCAAGCCAAGGCTCTGTAAATGAAAAGTTCAGAGATCGGAAAAAACGACCATTTGATTGGAAACGCAAACTGAGTTTTTGTCCGTCTCCTGTTGGCAAGGGGTCCCATGATGATTTCTTCCAGATATTCCTGATGGAAAAATTATTGAAAGTCACACCCAAAGTACCTGTAAGACCGATTCCTCCGCCCCATCCGGCACTCAACTCCAACTGGTCAGAGGACTTTTCTTCAACGGAATAGTTGATATCAACGGTTCCATCATCTTGATTGGGAACTGGATTCATGCCCAATTTCTCCTGATCAAAGTAACCCAGATTGATGATTTCCCTTTGTGAACGTATCAGGTCTGCCCGGCTGAATTTCTCTCCGGGTATGGTGCGCAACTCTCTTCTAATCACATACTCCTTGGTCTTGTCGTTTCCGGAAATATTGACATTTTTAATAGAAGCTTGTGGTCCTTCCTGGATCCTGATTTCGTGGTCTATAGTGTCATTGTAAACTGATGTTTCAACCGGATTAACACTGAAAAACAAGTAACCATCATCCATATACAGCGAACTGACATCTCCGCCTTCTGGTGACAACTGTTTTCCGAGTTTCTTGTTGAGAACTTCCAGATTATAGGTATCACCCTTGTTGATACCGAGTAACATGTTGAGTATGCTGTCTGGATACTTGGTATTACCTTTCCACGTCATCTTGCCAAAATAATACTTGCTGCCTTCATTGACCTTCATTGAAATATTCAATTTACCCTTGGGGTCATAATACTGGGTATCTGCTTCTATAACGGCATCCCTGTAACCCAGGGCATTGTAATATTCCAATACTTTTTCCTTGTCTTCGAGGTATTTTTTGTCATTGAACTTAGCAGATGAAAAAAGCTTAAACCGAAACCAGGGGTCAAGAAATTCCAAAATCTTGGTTGGTCTTAGGTAGTTCTTTTGTGCAAGAAAAGCTTTCGCTGTAACAGGGGAAACATCACCATACGGACTAACTGCGCTATCAGGATAAAGCGTAAGTCTTGTGGTTTCCTTCGTGCCCTTAAGCTTTCTTTTCAATTGTGATGCAGTCGCTGCATTGTTTCCAAAGAAATATACATCTGAAATCCTGACCTTGTTTCCTTTTGTTACACCAAAAGTGAGCACAACCTTATCAGGTGAAGCAGGATCCGCAGTTTCTTCGATGGCAACTTCAGCCCCCTTGAAACCTTTTTCTGTGAAATATTTGATGATGTTCTCCTTAGCAGAGAGCTTCATGTTATCTGTAACCACCCTGGTCTTGAATAACCCAACTTTATCTTTCAACTCATCTGATTCTGTTTTTCTCACTCCCCTGAACTTGAAATCAGATAACATGGGTCGCTCAACAGCATCAATCTCTATCCAAATATTTTCTTCCTCAAGCTTGGTAATATAAATATTGATATTGGTGAACATGTTCTGCGCCCATAGCTTGTTGATCGCTTTGGCAAAATTATCACCACCAGGAATAGTCACCTCATCACCTACAGAAAGACCTGATACGGAAATGACAATGGCTGCGTCAAAAGCCTTATTGCCTTTAACCTGGATATCAGCAATTGTATACTTTTTAGGATACTTTGAATTATATATGGCCATCAATGCCGGATCCACAGAAGCCCTGGGAACGGTATCGGACTGCCCAAATCCAGTTTTGGAAATGGTCAACAATCCCACAAAAAATAACAGCGTACAGATCCTCATCATCGGGTTCTTGGTTAAGGTCGGCAAAATAACGGCTTTTTGGCTAATTGTTTGTTAATAAAAGCTAAAGTTGGGTTCTAAACCTTAACCTTTCCAAACCTGCGGTCCCTTTTCTGGAAGTCAATAATGGCTTCGTAGAGATTTTCCTTGCGGAAATCAGGCCAGCGAGTCTGGGTAAAATAGAGTTCTGCATAGGCTAACTGGTACAAAAGAAAATTACTGATCCTGTATTCTCCACTTGTCCTGATCATGAGTTCTGGGTCGGGAAATTCACTGGTAGACAAGTATTGCTGTAAAATATCCTGACTGATTTGCTGCGGACTCAAACTACCCTTTTCAACGTCAGTTGCAATTCTTTTAACAGCATCCATCAATTCCCACCTTGAACTATAACTCAATGCCATGATCAAATTCAATCCTGAATTATCCGCTGTCAGGTCACGGGCTTCTTGCAAAGCCTGCTGGGCCCCTGGGGGCATCAAAGACAGCTCTCCAATGAAATGCATCCTGATATTA
>JBDLTO010000414.1:0-3797 GCA_039805815.1 Bacteroidota bacterium
ACAAATTGAAAGAAATTTGCGAACAGTAAAAAACCTTACTAAAGTAACAACAGCATTTATGCAGATGACCAAGTTCGACATCCAAATCTTGCAGAGCTAGTGCGCTATTCTGCACAGGTAAACCGATAATTTTTTCCATAATTATTTAAAAACAAGATTGAAGTTTTAAGCATTTTGGGAGGGTTAAGAAAGTGAGTATTTCAAGAGTTAACTGTAAGTTTTTAACATCGTAAAATTTGGATAATTACCAATTTTTGGTAACTTTAATCAAATTTAAATCTATGGGACGTAATACCTCTATTTCATTAGGAAATCATTTTGAAGATTTCGTTGACGAAAAGGTTACAACAGGAAGATTTAAGAATGCCAGTGAAGTCATAAGGGCAGGCCTTCGACTTCTTGAAGTGGAAGAATCTAAAATAATAGCTCTTAGAATAGCCATAGCCGAAGGGATTCAAAGTGGTGTAGCCAGCAACTTCGACCCTAAAAAGCATCTTGAAAAATTAAAAGCTGCCAAACGAAAAAATGGCTAGTTACACACTTACAAATAAAGCTGTTTTAGATTTATCATCAATTTGGAATTATACATTTGATACCTGGTCAGACAAACAAGCTGACAAATACTATTTCATGCTTTTAGACACTTGCCAAGATTTAGCAGATGGCAAAGTCTCAGGTAAAAATTATCCAGAAATAAATGCCGAGATTTTTGGATTTAGGATAGGACAACACTTACTATTTTACAGAAAACTTAGTCAAGACAAAGTTGAAATAGCTAGAATACTGCATACTCAAATGGATTTGAAAAATAGAATCCAAGAATAAAATCAATGCTAACATGAGACTTGCTGCTTTGTTGGGTTGATGTTGCAGCATATAGATCTACGTCGGCTCCACCCAAGCGCCACTGTCTTTCAGCAATTGGATCAACTCGTCCACGGCAACCTCGCTATCAACATTTTTCTTGACGATTTCTTTGCTGCGATAAAGGGTGATTTTCCCGGGACCACTTCCCACATAACCAAAATCTGCATCGGCCATTTCGCCCGGCCCATTGACAATACAGCCCATGATGGCAATCTTCACACCTTTTAAATGATTGGTGACAGCACGAATCTTTGCAGTGGTCTCTTGTAAATCAAACAAGGTTCTGCCGCAACTTGGACAACTGATGTATTCTGTTTTTGAAATGCGTGTTCTGGTAGCTTGTAGTATGCTGAAAGCAGTATTGTTGGTAAACTGATAGATGTCCTTCACGGGCAGGTAAGTTCTGCCTTTAACTACAGGGTTATCAAGGGAACTTCCTGCGCTGAAACCAAGACAGATACCATCTCCTAAACCATCCAGCAATAATGCTCCTGTTTCAGTTGCAAAATGAATGAGGTGCTCATCTGGTGTGCTGCCACCGCTGTCTGTCACCAGTATCACTGGTTGTGTAATACCCAGGTCTGCAAACTGAATAAACATCCTTCTGACGCTCTGCATCGCATTGACATTGTTACTGCTTATGCAGAATACAACTGTTTTATCTTCTGCTGCCGATTTTAATCCCTTGGTGACTTCAGTTAAGGCTTGCTCATCAGCTGTTATATAGGCATCAACCTGTACAAAATTGATGCGGTCACTCTTCAGTGTTGCAAGGTTGAAATCAGCTAAACCAAAAATGGGAAAAACAGATTCACTGTTTTGCTTCCATACAGAAGCCTGTACAATATTTTTTAAAGTTCCTGGCAGACCAAATGCAATGGGTGTGCCACCTGTATATACGTAGTCCGCCGCTGCATCACCTATTGCCCATTTGTCTGTTGGTTCGTCATACGTATATCCTATGCTTTGCAAATCTGAAGGTGCAATTGTATCGCGACTGCTTAAGTCAGCCACAACAACAGGCGCTTGCTTGCCTCCAATATTTTCTACTGGAATTGATTTTCTTTTTGCGTATTCAAAAAGAGAATATGGTAGTTTATCGATTGCAGGTAATTCAGCTGAAGCAGCGTGATTATTATATCGACTTACTATATCCTTACAAACAGGAATTTCAAATTCTGGATCTTCTGTAAGTGAAACACGTATGGTATCTCCAATGCCATCTTCCAACAAGGTTCCAATACCGATGGCAGACTTGATTCTTCCATCTTCTCCATCTCCGGCTTCAGTTACACCAAGGTGTAAAGGATAACAAACACCAAACTCGTTGGTCATCGTCTCCACCAGCAATCTGTATGCCTGCACCATCACCTGTGGATTGCTGGACTTCATGCTGAGGATGATGTTGTGGTAAGACTCATCCCGAGCTATCCGCAGGAACTCCATCGCACTTTCCACCATGCCCATTGCACTGTCTCCATATCGGCTCATGATCCTGTCGCTCAAAGACCCATGGTTGGTGCCAATGCGCATGGCTGTGCCGTACTCCTTACAAATCTTGACCAATGGGGTGAACCTTTCGCGGATACGCTCTATCTCTTCTACATAGTCCGCATCAGTATACTCAATGAATTCAAATTTTTTCTTATCGACATAATTACCCGGATTCACACGCACTTTCTCAATGATTCGGGCAGCAATTTCGGCTGCATTAGGTGTGAAATGGATATCTGCCACCAAAGGCGTTGTATAGCCCCGTTTGCGAAGTTCGTCCTTTATGTTTTGGAGGTTAAGTGCTTCATTTTTGCTTGGAGCTGTAATTCTCACAAGCTCTGCACCAGCTTCTATACAACGAATGGATTGTTCAACTGTAGCGATGGTATCCATCGTATCTGTTGTAGTCATGGTCTGAATACGAATGGGGTGACCATTTCCAAGCAACAGGTCACCAATCTTGACTTCTCGGGTAACCAGTCGATTATAAGTGTAGAGGCTGGAAAGCGGGTTTACAAAAGACATATCTTGTGTTTCTAATTTTCAACTCATCTCCCTCAACTTTCAACTCATCTCTCCCAACTCACATTCTCCCCTTAAAGAAGCCTAGATCGTCGAGGATATCTTTGGTTAATTTAATCCCGGTTTCAGTAACATTCTCACCTTGTTTGGCATCAAACTGCAGGACAAAAGGATAAACATGTCTGTTTTCTTCTATCCAACCTATAACCCAACACAATTGCTTACCTGCAGTTTGAACTGCTGCTGTATGGTATGCCAACTGATGCTGGGCATTGTTCTCAACAATCATCATCTTCTTCACACTTTCCTGTACACTTGCTCGAAAAGGATGCTGCCTGAAATACAAACGCTTGACCAGTCCAAGTTGTTCATCAGGTGAAATCTGTAAAGTATCATTCCAGAAAGCCCCTTTACCTGCAGCAATTTTTCTGTTGCCATATTTTACACTGTCTACCCAGAATTTGAGGGTGTCTTTCCCAATCAGTGTGGCAAGTGCTTCGAAATGGGTAGCAGATTGTCCTACAAATGCTGAATCTATTCTCATCACTTTCCCCAAACTATCTGAAATGACTGAACGTTCGTCAGTAAGTTTTCCGGTATGCAATCCGATGAGGGTACTGAGTATATCAAAGGTTTGTCCGGGTGAGGCAGGCGATTTAAACCTTTCCAAGTCGTAAATGGTGAACTCTCCTCTGCTGTTATCAAACATACCGAATGTTCCGGTTACCTGATATTTTTCAAAAATCTTACCCAGCTTATCATCTATGGTAACATTGTTCACTGTGCAAGATTGCCAGATGAGTGAAAGAACCAGTAAGCATAATGTTATTTGCCTGAACATGGTGATGAATTTATTAATCAAGGGTGAAATTAAATGTTCCGCGATGAATACATTCAAAAAAATGGGGGCTGGT
>JBDLTO010000415.1:0-2607 GCA_039805815.1 Bacteroidota bacterium
CATTACTCTACCTGAGAGTAACAAATTTTTATTTATCATTGGCAATTTTCGAATTTTTATTGATAAATATATATGCCATCACAATTTTTATTTCTAATATTAACAATAATGAAAAATGGATAAGGAATGATAAATTGATCATCAATAATGGCCTATTTATATTCATAAATTTTACAATCCCGTATTACCTGATTGAAAGTTTCATATCACCCAAATCTGTTATTCTTTACACGCTAGATTTTATCAATACGATAGGCTATTGCATATTTTATTTTACAATTCTTCTTTCAATGAAATGGCAAATCAAGAATATACAACTATCCTAATAATATTTTTCTCATCTCTAGTAATCTTAAGCTTTGCTATGATCATAGTATTTTTATCATTTATTTATGGTAAAAGAATAGTAGCAGCAAAAGTAGAATTGGAAACCATCAAACTCAACCACGAAAAAGCATTACTTGCTACACAACTGGAAATTCAGGAAGAAACATTTCTGAAAATTTCGAGAGAAATACACGATAACATCAGCCTTGGACTTACATTAGCTAAACTTCAATTGAATACATTTCTGGATAAAAAGGATAACACAGAAATAAACTTATATTCAACAATCGACCTGATTTCAAAATCGCTGATTGAGATGAATGATTTATCCAAATCACTGGATGGTGAGCAAATGTTAATGTTCGGTCTCAATGAGGCCATTGAATCAGAGGTAGGCGTCATCGCCAGTACCGGGATTTATTCAATTGAATATGAATTAACCGGTGAAATTGTTTTTCTGAATCCCAACATAGAACTGATATTACTCAGGATTATTCAGGAATCATTAAACAATATACTTAAACATGCAAGGGCCAGAACCATTGTTGTAGAATTGATTTTTGAAGAAGAATTGCTAAGGATGAAAATATCTGATGATGGCAGAGGGTTTGATCTGGAAGCAACAAAAGCGAGAAGAGGAATCAGGCGGATGGCCGGATTGAAGAATCTTGAAGACCGGGTTAAATCTATTGCAGGAGAACTTGACATGTTCTCAATTCACGGTGTAGGTACAACAATCAACATAAAACTTCCAATCAATGAACGAACAAAAAGAAAAATCCCCGATCAGAGTAGCCATAGCTGACGACCATGTGCTGCTTAGAAATGCACTTGCGGCTTTGATTAACAATTCCGGACAATGCAAAGTAATTTATGAAGTGAGCAATGGAAAAGAATTGTTGCAAAAAATCGGGGAAGATAATATTCCAGATATTATTATACTTGACTTAAATATGCCGGAAATGGATGGGTACCAAACTTCTGTTTACCTTCAGGAAAAATACCCAGACATAAAAGTTCTCATGTTAACCATGTATGACTCTGAACTCATTTTGATAAGACTCTTAAAGGCCGGTGTCAGAGGATTTATGAAGAAAGATGTTCATCCTACAGAAATGCTATATGCAATACATTCTGTTCATGAAAATGGATTTTACTATTCTGCCCAAACAAGTAGTAAACTTGCTGGATTATTCCGGGATAATGATAATAATCCAACCCTTAGTAAGATATTGATGTCAGAAACAGAAATTGAATTTCTAAAACTCTCCTGCACAGAAATGACATACAAAGAAATTGCTTCAGCGATGAAAATAAATCCGAGGGCAATAGATGGTATCAGAGACACACTTTTTACGCGATTAGATATTAAAAGTAGGGTTGGTTTGGCAATGTATGCAATCAAGCATGGCGTTACAACTGTTTAGCTAATCAATCAATTTATTCCGCATACCATACATTACCAGGCCTGCTATCGTTTTTGCGCCAACTTTGGTTTTCATATTCTGCCTTATTGTTTCTATGGTTCGTGGAGAAAGAAAAACCTCCCTGGATATCTCTTCAGTAGTTTTATCCTGAGCAATTAATTTTAATATGCTAATTTCCTTTTCATTAAACTTTACAGGATTGGGATAAAACTGCCTCGTCGTTTTCTTTTGCTGCAATTTCATTAAAACTGCCTTGTTCAACAAGTCATTAAAGTAGAAATCGTCATTCATACAGGTGAGAATTGCATTGTATATTTCCTCAGGATCTGTAGTTTTTGTGAGATAGGCATTTGCCCCCATTTCCATCATCTTGGAAATCATTTCCTGATCGTCATACATTGTTAACACAATAATCCTAACCTCTTCATATTCTTTACGCAGCAAGGAAATGGCATTGATTCCATCCATTTCAGGCATACGAATATCCATCAACAATACATCCGGCAACTTGATTTTCATTTTATGGATGAGGTCTTTGCCATCTTCAGCTTCCCAAATAATTTTGAGGTATTCCTTTCCGGATAAGGCCATTTTAATTCCATCTCGGAAAATTTTGTGGTCATCCGCGATTGCCACTTTGATCATTTCTATTCCCGCCATCTTGGTTTAAATTTTATAAGCTTATCGGTTATCCGTTGAATTTGACAGACTTTTTCAACAACATTAAACGTCAGAAATCAACATTTATGCTGAATTAATTCACAAAAAAGCTCAAAACCATTCACAAATTTCACTCTTTTTCTGCGAAATCTCAATCAATTCCCTGCTTGCTACCCTTTTTCAACGCATCTTT
>JBDLTO010000416.1:0-9116 GCA_039805815.1 Bacteroidota bacterium
AGCTCAGGATGCTTCAAAATATGTTTTAAAGCACCTGAATGAAAAACAAAAACATTATGAAGGCATGGCAGAAACCATTTGGAAATGGGCTGAACCCGGCTACATGGAGCTTAAAACAACAACTTTACTTCAGGATGAACTTAGCCGGGAGGGATTCAAAATTGAAAAGGGTATTGCAGATATTCCAACCGCTTTTGTAGCAACTTTCGGAACTGGAAAACCCGTTATTGGTTTTCTTGCTGAGATGGATGCATTACCGGGCTTGTCTCAACAGGCAACAACGGAGAAAATTGCTCTTGAAGAAGGTGGATTTGGGCATGCATGCGGACATAATCTTTTCGGAACAGGTTCTGTGGCTGCCGCCATTGCAACCAAAAAATGGATGGAGGCCAATGGCATAAAAGGAACAATCAAACTATTTGGAACGCCTGCGGAAGAAGGCGCTGGCGGCGGAAAAACATACATCGTAAGGGCAGGGGCTTTCAATGAAGTTGATGCGGTTCTGCAATGGCACCCTGGAGATAACAACAGTGCTAGTCCATCTTCAACCTTGGCCTACAAAGTTGCCCTTTTTAGATTTAAAGGTATCGCAGCACATGCTGCTGCAGCTCCTGAGAAAGGTAGAAGTGCCTTGGATGGTGTTGAGGCCATGAATTTTATGGTCAACTTGATGCGTGAACATGTATCGCAGGAAACCAGAATTCACTACGTTATCAAGAAAGGTGGATTGACATCGAATATAGTTCCCGATTTTGCGGAAGTTGAGTTTACCATCAGGCATCCTTCAGTGAGTGGATTGAATGATATCTGGGATCGACTTATAAAAGTTGCCGATGCAGCTGCCATGGGAACCGGTACCACGGTCTCGCATGAAGTCATGACTGGTTTATACAACTTGCTACCCAATGAAACACTTGCAAAGGTGATGCAAAGGAATCTGGAAAAAGTAGGTGGTATAATCTATTCTGAAGATGAAAAGAAATTCGCTGCGGATATCAGAAAAACGGTAAGTGCATCTTCACTGCCTCCTGTTGAAAGTGCTGGGGAAGTGAAGCCTTATCAGTTAAATGGACTTACTTCGGCATCTACTGATGTTGGTGATGTAAGTTGGGTGGTGCCTACTACTGGACTCTCAACTGCAACTTGGGTTCCAGGTATTCCTGCACATAGTTGGCAGGCTGTAGCTTGTGACGGTATGTCTATAGGCTTTAAGGGGATGATGGTTGCTGCAAAAACAATGGCCCTTTCTGCAGTTGACATCTTCCAGAATCCTGAGCTTATTCATTTAGCAAAGACAGAACTGGAAAAAGCAAGAGGTAGCAACTTTCAGTATAAATCCCTTGCGGGTGACAGAAAGCCACCGCTTGATTACAGAAAGTAAATCAGAAGCAATTTACTGGATTAACCAGCTTACCTCCTGATTTACCCACTCCGCACGAAATGGGGTAGAGATGCGAATATAGTTGTCTGTGTATCCCTCCATCATCCCGTTTCTATTTTCCTGTTCAAACAACACAGTACGTTGCCTACCGCATTGGCCTGCTTTGAAGTACTGCATTTTTTGGTAGGATAGGTTTCGCAGGATTTTATTCCTTTCATTGCGGATATGTACAGGAATTACAGGTTTGATATCAATTGCTTTGGTATTGTTCCTTTCTGAATAGGTGAATACATGTAAATATGAAATATCCAGGCTATGCAGGAATTCAAATGTTTCCTGAAACTCATCATCGCTTTCAGCTGGAAAGCCAACGATAACATCAACGCCTATTGCACAATCAGGTATCATATGCTTGATTGCCGCGATTTTTTCTGCATAAAGCTCACGTTTATATCGCCTGCGCATCAGTCCCAGAATAGTATTACTTCCACTCTGTAAAGGGATATGAAAATGTGGCATGAATTTTTTACTTTCAGCCACCAGTTTAATGATATCATAGGTAAGCAGGTTAGGTTCAATTGAAGAGATCCTGAACCGATTGATTCCCTCAACTTGGTCCAGTGCTTGGCATAAAGCATGAAAATCAGTTGATCTTTCACCGTCAATGATGCCGAAGTCGCCAAGGTTTACACCAGTCAATACAATTTCTTTGACACCCTGTTCCGCAATATGCGTAGCCTGTTTAACAACATTTTCTATGGTGTTACTCCGGCTTTTACCTCTTGCCATTGGTATTGTACAGAACGAACAACTGTAGTCACAGCCATCCTGAACCTTCAAGAAGGTCCTCGTTCTATCCGTCACAGAAAATGAACTGTTGAAATCAGTTACTTCAGCTATGTCACAACTGCAAATTTTTGTGGCATCGCCTTTGCTGAATTCTTTAAGGTGATTGGAGAGGTTAAACTTCTCAGCTGCTCCTAACACCAGGTCAACGCCCGGTATTTCAGCAATTTCTTTTGGTTTTAACTGGGCATAACATCCGGTAATAACGATAACAGCGTCGGCATTTTGTTTTTGAATCCTTCTTACCAGCTGTCTGCACTCTTTATCTGCGTTCTCAGTAACGGAGCAGGTATTGATTACATAGATGTCTGCTAATTCGTCAAAATCTTTCCTGACGAAACCATCCTTTTCGAGCATCCTTCCTAAAGTGGACGTCTCAGAGAAATTCAGTTTACAACCCAGTGTATGCAGTGCTATTGATTTTTCTGATTGCATGAACGGCAAAGATACAAACGGGAAAGTGTATATTTGAGTTGTTCTATGATTTTGATCAGACCCTTACTCCGTTTTTTTCAGATTATTTATTGCCTGTATGCATACAGCATTTTTGCTGTTGTGATAACAGTCGTTCTTTTTCCTTGTCTGTTGATTTGTTTGCCTTTGGGCCGAATCAGAGGTGGAAATATCATGTTTGACCTATACCGGTTGCTGGGTAAGGTCTGGTTTCTGTTAATTGGCATCAGACATATAAATATATTCAAATCTAGTCCTGCTGCAGATGAGCAGTACATTTTTGTGGCAAACCATATCTCTTACCTGGATGCAGTGGCCATAATACTCTCCATCAAACATCATTTCCGAGCAATTGGAAAGTACGAGCTGCTTAAAGTGCCAATTTTTGGTTTTTTATACCGTTTTTGTGTGGTTACAGTTAACCGTTCGAGTGCAGAAGACCGGGCAAGAAGCCTTGCTGATTTGAGAAAGATTCTTGCTAAAAAAATATCCATTGCGGTTTTCCCGGAAGGTACTTTTAATATGGCTGATGCTCCACTGAAGGAGATGTATGATGGAGCATTTAAGCTCGCCTTTGAAACAGGTAAAAAAATACAGCCCATTTTGTTTCTGGATACTTATGACAGATTACATTACGACAGTATTTTTTCTTTGCGTCCTGGTAGGTCAAGGGCTGTATTCCTTGATACAATAGACCCTTCAGCATTCCCTCATGCAGATCCTCGGGAATTAAAAAGGATAACAGCAGAAAAGATGTCTTCCGCACTTGTTGCATACAAAGCAACCTGGATCAGTGAATTTTACCTTGAAAATAAAAATCATGGGTAGCATGTTGTTTGCTGAAATCATCATCCCGCTTGCATTACCCAAGACTTTTACCTATGCAGTTCCTGAAAGTATGCAGGAGCATGCAATACAAGGAGTGCGTGTTGAGGTGAGTTTTGGTAAGCAAAAAAGATATTCCGGGATCATTAAAGCCCTTTCCAAGGAAAAGCCTGAAGGTTTTGATCCTAAGCCTATTGAACAGATTCTTGATCCTGAACCAGTTGTTTACCCATTGCAACTGTCTTTATGGAGTTGGATAGCTCAATATTATATGTGCACGGAAGGGGAAGTAATGGCTGCTGCACTTCCAACACAACTGAAGCTAAGCAGTGAGACCATACTTATGCTCAATGAGGAATATGGTGACGATTTTTCTGACCTTGATGATCAGGAATATCTGGTTGCAGAGGGCCTGCAGGTCAAAAAGGAATTGAAAATGGAAGAAGTACATGAGATTCTTGACCTTGTGCATGTTTATCCCGTAGTAAAGCGGTTACTGGATAAAAAGGTATGCATGGCCTGGGAGTCACTCAAAGAGAAGTATACTCCTAAAAGTGAAAACTTTGTTTACCTACATCCTGATTATTTTGGAGAGGAGGCAATGGCGGGTCTTTTGAATAGCTGGAATAACAAGGCACCGAAGCAACTTGAACTTTTACTCGCTTTTTTACACTTGCAGAAAACTGAAGGTGAAGTCAAACAACCAGATTTGCTCAAAAAATCTGGAGCAAGTGCGGCACAACTTACTGCACTGGTGGAAAAAAGAATTCTAACTGTAACAAAGCAGGCAGTTGACAGGATTCCTTTGCAGGCAAAGCAGGTAAATATCAACTTTGAACTTTCAACTGCACAGCAAACTGCACTAAGTCAGTTGCAGAATAGTCTGGAGCATCAGGAGGTTTGTTTGTTACATGGGGTTACTTCAAGTGGTAAAACGCAGATATACATTAAATTGATTGAGGAGCAGGTTAAAAAGGGTAACCAGGTACTTTACCTGCTTCCCGAAATAGCCCTGACTGCACAAATTATCAGGCGGTTGCAAAAGCATTTTGGGGGTTATATCGCCATCTATCATTCCAGATTTAACCCAAATGAAAGGGTAGAACTGTGGAATAAGGTAAAAAAGGGAGAAATAAGGGTTATTTTGGGAGCACGTTCAGCTCTTTTCATGCCATTTGCAAAGCTTTCCATGATCATAGTTGATGAGGAACAGGATGCTTCCTTTAAGCAGCAGGAGCCTGCTCCCAGGTATAATGCAAGGGATGCAGCACTCTATTATGCCCGTTTGTGGGGGGCTAAAGTAGTGCTGGGTAGTGCAACCCCCAGCCTGGAAACCTATGCTCAGGCAGTTTCCGGAAAGTACGGACTTGTTGAGCTGTTTGAAAGGTTCGGAGGTGTTGAGTTGCCTGCAATACATTCGGCGGATATGCGCACCATGATCAACAATAAAGTTGTCAAGCAAATGATTACCCCGGAATTGAAAGAGGCGATTAAAAATTCAGTGGATAACCAACAGCAGGTTATACTTTTTCAGAACAGACGTGGATATGCCCCTTATAAGATTTGTGGGACTTGTGGTTTTATCCCACATTGCGAACATTGTGATGTAACCCTCACATACCATAAATTGCACCACCGCTTGCAATGTCATTATTGTGGTACATCCTATCCTGTGTTACTGAGTTGCACAGCCTGTGGAAGCACCAATTGGATTGAGCGTAATTTTGGTACGGAGAAGGTAGAAGAAGAATTGATAGAGTTATTCCCCAATTACAACATTGCGCGGATGGATATCGATACTGTTAAGGGTAAAACGGCTCATGATGAAATGATTCGCAATTTTGAATTGCGCCGCATGGATATTTTAGTGGGTACCCAGATGGTTGTAAAGGGACTGGATTTTGAACACGTTTCACTTGTAGGTATTCTTGATGCAGACGGACTATTAAGTTTTACGGATTTTAGGGTTAATGAGCGAGCATTTCAACTCATGGAACAGGTCAGTGGCAGGGCAGGTAGGAGGGGGAAACAAGGAACTGTAATCATACAAACTTCAAATCCGTCTCATCCAATTATTGCAAGGGTTGCCGGCCATGATTTCAAAGGTTTTTACACAGAAGAAATTGAATCCAGGAAAATATTTCATTACCCGCCCTATACAAGGCTGATTCAATTTTTTTTCAGACATGTTGACAAGGGGAGGGCTTTACAGGCTGCTGATTTTTTTGCTGCCCGAATGCTTCCTGTTTTTGGAGATTATCTTATTGGACCAGCGGAGCCGGTAGTTAATAGGGTGCGCAACAAATATATTTATGAGATCATGCTTAAATTGCCCAGGGATGGCTCAAGGCATGCTCTTGCCAGAAATCACGTGCAACAGGTTATGGCAATTATGCAAAATGATCCTACGTTCAAAGCTGTCCATATCATGGTAAACGTTGATCCGCAATAATAATCACCTGAAAATTACAGTTCCAGTTTTTTTCATCAGTCCCATCTCTACCTGTTTCAAATGTTGATGGGTCTGAAGCAGCATTATCATATCCTCGGTTGAATTCTCTTTCTCGAGGTCCAACTGATTTTCAAGTATCAATTTTTTAATTTTCTTCAGCTTGAGGTAAGTCATACAGGATAAGACTTCTTCCTTGTATAAATCATTTCGGTTCAGGATATCACCTTTGTATACTTTTGTCCAGTTCGGACTGATCTGGTGTTTTTCAGTCAAAAGGGAAACCGCTAATTGACTGATTTGCTGATCGTTATGATAGAGGAAACTTTTTTCTGTAGGGTTTTCCCCGTTGTTGAATTGCAGCCTGTAGTCATTCAAAATCCGGATCAACAGTTTATTGTCAAATAATTCTTCAAGTCCGTCATTATCTACTTCCTGAAATATAAATTCAGCAACAGTAAGGTTTTCGTCCCATGTAAGAGTACCAAATTCAATCAGAGACCTGATAACAGCTTGTTCATTTAACTCATCCTTGAAAAACAAAGCAAGTCCATCTTGTTCATTTTCCTGATCTGCAGCAACTTGTTCAGGTTGATTTTGCTCCCGATGGATTTTCTTTTCTTCCTTTTCCTGTTTATCCCTGTTGAATTTATTCACAAGTGCGGTCAAACCTTGTTCGTCCACTTTTAAAATGGATGAACATCTTTTGATATAATCCTGCTGCCTTGTAAAATCTTCTGTCCGGTTCAGCTTGGAAATAGATTCCGCAATTTGATTGACAACTGCAGCTTTTCGGGAGCTGTCTGAGCCTGCATCTTTTAAGGCAACCTCCAGTTGGAATAGTATGAAATCTTGTTTATGTATTTGTACAAAATCCCTGAAAGCCTCGGCACCTACCTTTTTAACATAACTGTCTGGATCTTCCTTGTCAGGAACAAGAACGAGCTGAACATTAAGGCCCTCTTCTATGGCAAGATCAAGACCTCTTAAAGCAGCTTTTATGCCTGCTGCATCACCATCATAAATGATTGTCAGATTATTGGTGTATTTCCTGATTAACCGGAGTTGATCTACGGTTAGTGAAGTGCCTCCAGACGCAACTACATTGTCAATGCCAGCCTGGTGCATGGCTGTGACATCAGTATATCCCTCAACCAAAAAGCATTCATCAAGCCTGTCTATGGTTTGCCTGGCAAAATACGATCCATACAGGATTTTACTTTTGACATAAAGTTCATTCTCAGGTGTATTGATGTATTTGGGTCCTCGATCACTGCTTCCGATTACCCTTGCCCCAAACCCAATTACTTTTCCACTTTGGTTATGAATCGGAAAAATTATTCTGCCTTTGTAGTTGTCAACTAACTGACCATCTCGCTCGATACAGAGTCCGCTTTTTTTGAGTATATCCGGGCTGTACTGATTTTTTATAGCCTCCCTGGCAAATGCATCGCGTTGGTTTAGGCAATACCCAATTTGAAATTTCGAGATTGTTTCGTCATTAAACCCCCTTTCCCTCAGGTAGGATAAGGCATTTGCAATTCCCTCATCATTTTCTAAGAGCTGTGTTTGAAAGTATTTTACAGCAAACTGATTTACAATATGAAGACTGTCTGCCAGCTGTTGTTGCTCTTTGTATTCGGGACTGGTTTCAGTTTCTTCAATCTCTACATTATACCGCTGTGCCAGCCATTTTAAGGCTTCAACATAAGTATATTTTTCGTGCTCCATGACAAAGCCTATGGCATTGCCACTCTTGCCGCATCCGAAGCATTTGTAGATCTCTTTAGAAGGCGAAACCGTAAAAGAGGGTGTCTTTTCGTGGTGAAACGGACAGTTTCCGATTAAGTTAGTACCCCTTCTTTTGAGTTTAACAAAGGAACCTACGATATCAATGATATCGATTCTGTTCTGGATCTCCTGTATGGTTTGCTGGGATATCAATTGCTGCCTGTTAGGCAGGTGAAATTAATAAAAGAATACCTCATCCACAAAAACCCATCCTTTTTCTCCTTTACCCCTGTGCCAGCTAGGAAGTTTCTGAATATTTAATGCCTCAATCTCGATATAGCGGTAATTGCCCGGGGTTATAGAAATTGTATAGGGGATTACAGCATTTGATCTGTTTTCTTTAGGCATTTCAGGGATTAATTTACCTACAACCTGCATTTTGGTAGGATTTTCTCCCGCTTTAACCACAATTTGGGTGGGCGGGAATATGTAAGAACCTGTATTGTCTGCTATACTTAATACAACCTGAGAAATTGTTTTGGAATTACTGGAATAAAATCCTGCCTTAAATGGTAAATCTTTGAAACCTAGCCAGTTCATACCAAAATTTCCTGCTTCCCCTTTTATTTCATCAGTTAATGCTTTGGCGCCAAATTTTCTGTATTTAGGGTCAGGCTCATTGATTAATTTGACTGAATCAGTTTTAATACCCTTCATAAAAAAGGTTTGTTCAGATACATTACTGCTGATCCATCCTGAAGCTGTTGCTACAGACCTTATTCTTAGCAAACCTTTCATAGGGATGGCTGCTTCAAAAATTGATCCAGCGGTAGTATCTGGCACTGATCCGTCTACAGTATACCTTATTTTAACACCAGGCAGTGGGTGTTTTAAGAAAATTAATTCGCCTTGTTCAAGTATAGCTTTATCACGGTTGGCCGGATATGGTGGGGTAAGTTTAAGCAACTCATTTTTATCAGGAATATAACCCATATCCCACCGAATTGCCGGATATTGGGAAGTCAGATTGGTTACATCTTTTTCAGTAACTCCCGTATTCCATAAAAATACTTTTTTTAGAGATGGCATTGCAGCAAGTGCATTCAGTGCATCGATTTTAATTGCTGTACTGGCCAGTGAAATCTGTTCGAGTTGTGTGCAAGCAGCAAGTAAGTTTAAATTTTTACCCGTAATAGATGTGCCATTGAGGTTCAATTTTTCCAGGTTTGGAAATTGTGAGAGCGATTTAAGCAATTCATCATCCGCGGGCATACCAGAAAGGTTTACTTCAACAACTTGTTCTTTGATTGCAGAACAAGCTTTAAGCATTTCAGGATTAAATTGTTCCTTCAGAAAAAACTTTACACTCAAGGCAGGTGATTGATAGGCAAGAGGTAGAATCCTTCTGAAAGGGGTATTCAAAGAGGCTAT
>JBDLTO010000417.1:0-8454 GCA_039805815.1 Bacteroidota bacterium
ATTATGTACAGATTTAATTCAAAGGGATTCAATACAACCCAGACCCTCGGTATTCCATTACTTAAGTTGTTCTTTGCTTTTTCCACTTACCTGATGCTTCAAATAGAAGAAGCCAAAGCACAGCAAGAAGAATCTGTTTCAGGGATAAAAGCCAACATCTCTGTATTCCCTTTGCAACAGCTGCACGTGCATGGCAGCAGTATAGTTGAACTACCCAGCGGCAACCTGCTCAGCTGCTGGTTTCAAGGCAGCGGAGAAAGGCTGTCCAACGATGTGAGAATCATGGGATCCCTCTTAAAAAAAGGTACTTTAACATGGAGCACACCCTTTGAAATGGCCGACACACCAGGCTTGCCTGATTGCAATCCTGTGCTTTTTATGAATGCTGAAGGTAAATTGTTTCTGGTTTGGATAGCCGTACTCGCCAACAGGTGGGAGCAATCACTGCTGCGGGTGAAAACCTCAACACAATTTAATGAACAAGGAGTACCTCTTTGGAGCTGGCAGGATAACATACTGCTGAATCCGGATGAATCATTTGCTTTGTCTGTAGAAAAAGGATTTACGCAACTTGAACAATCCCATGCGGGTTGGTCTGAATTTGCACCTGCCTACGACAAGATGATCATACAAGCCGCACGGGAGCCCCAAAAAAGAGCTATCGGGTGGATGACCCGAATCAAACCACTTCTGTCAAAAACCGGATCAATTGTTTTACCGCTATACTCTGATGGCTTTAATTTTTCAATCATGGCTATCAGCAGAGATCAAGGGAAAAGCTGGACTTCCAGCGCTCCGATTGTCAGTAGAGGAGGCATTCAACCGGCACTTTTACAGCGGAAAAATGGTGATATAGTAGCCATGATGCGGGATAATGGCGATGAGCCGGGAAGCATCAAAACAAGTATTTCCAAAGATGATGGAATGACATGGAGTCCGGCTATAAAAACAAATATTCCAAATCCGGGCAGCAGCGTAGAAACACTTCAACTTAGGGATGGAACGATAGTGTTGATTTGCAATGATCTTGAAACAGGCCGACATAAACTTTCGATGTATCTGTCTAAAGACGATGGTACGACCTGGAAATTTGTGGGCATTATCGACAAGGATCCCAACCAAAAAGATGGATTCTCTTACCCAGCAGCCATCCAGGCAGCAGATGGAACCATCCACATAACCTATTCCAAACACACAGCCAGCGGAAAAACCATTCAGCATGCCGCCATACATCCGACTGTAATTAGCACCAGCAAATGATTGCATAGTAGAGCGGCATACCGATGGTGATGTTGAAGGGAAAAGTAACACCAAGTGCCATAGGGATATAAAGTCCGGGATCTGCTTTTGGAGCAGCCAATCGCATGGCTGCAGGCACGGCAATATAGGATGCACTGGCTGCCAATACCGCAAAAACAAACCGGTTTGCCACACTATCAGTAACCCATGAACTGACAAAAGCTACCAGGGAGCCGTTAAACGCGGGTACGAGGACCGCAAAAGCAATTACATAAAAACCATGGTGCCAAAACGCCTTGAATCTCCTGGCAGTCACCATTCCCATCTCGAGTAAAAAAATGGCCAGGAACCCCTTGAATATATCTGTGGTAAATGGCTTAATTCCCTCTGCCTGTTTTGAATCTGCTACAATTCCAATCAACAGACTGCCCATAATCATGAGCACACTGCCATTTGAGAGCGCGTGAGAAACGATGCTGCGGATGCCGGAAGATGGTTCGTCACTTCCCCCAAAACGCCTGATCAGGCTTACACCTACAACGATGGCCGGAAACTCCATCAATGCCATGATAGCCACCATATATCCGTCAAAGTGAAGATTCTGCATTTCCAAAAAACTGGCTGCCGACACAAATGTTACAGCACTGACTGAACCATAGGCTGCCGCAACAGCACCGGCATTGGCGACACCTATTTTCGGCTTCAGGATAAAGAAGCTGTACATGGGGATGAGAGCAGAAATCGCAACACCAAGCATTAACGCAAAGACCATTTCAGATGAAAGCACACCATGCTGCAACTCCTGCCCTCCTTTGAACCCAATTGAAAACAACAAGTATAATGAAATAAACTTGACCGATGGAGCGGGAATCTCCAAATCACTTTTAACTGCTGTTGCTACCACCCCCAACAAAAAAAACAACAAGGTGGGGTTGGTGATATTGCCGATCAGATTGTGCAAATCCATAATACGCCGCAATTTCGGAACACTTATTCATATATATCATTAATGTTTTTAAATATAACCATTAATATTATTAATGGTTAATCAACATTTAATCTTCTTTGCTCAAGGATATTGTTTTTTTGAATCCGATATACATACCAATGCCGGAAACAAGAAAAATGGTACCTGGATATGCCACAGAATCTTCTACATCATAATTCCACTCAAGTAATGCGCCAATAAAAATGGCAAGTCCAATTGAAGCAAGCAATATTGCAAAATTTAAAATAATGACAGGAAGGTACCGTGATTTACTCGTTTTAGCTGAATAAAAAATAGAAGCATCGGTCCCCTTCTCAATCAAAGCCATCCGCTCCTTGTGTCGGGAAGAAATGAAAAGATAGAAAATGCCAAAAATGGTACCAAACAATACCGGAACAATAACCAATTCTGAACCCATAATTTGATGTTTTTAATTGTTTTATAAGATAATCAGGTATTAGACTTCACCCATGTTCAATTGGTTACATCATTTTAGCTGTAACCAAAAGTATGTCTGATCAGTCTATATTGCGTAACAATGACTTCCGACTCCACTTTCACATACCTGGATCAGGCCCGTCGTGGTGATGAACGGGCCATCAAACTGCTCGTGGAGAACCATCAGCAAATTGTTCTTTCCATTACATGGAAAGTGTTGGGCAACAAGGAAGATGCAGAAGATGCTGCTCAGGAAACCTTTATCCGTTGCTTTCGAAATCTGGGAAAATTCAAAGGGAAATCCGCATTCGGCACATGGCTCTGCAGCATTGCTTACAGGGCGGCAATAGACCTTTTCAACAAAAGAAAAAACAGGAATTCCAGGGTCGTAAGCATGGAGCATGATATCCATCAGCTGAAGGCACCATGTGAAAACCCCGAAAAAGGAACCGAATCCAGAGAAATTAAACTAATTTTAAAAAATGCGATTGATGCGCTCCCTTCAGCTGATGCGTTAATGATTATGTTGCATTATTATTGGGACATGCCGTTGGGAGAAATTGGAAAAATTTTGCAAATTTCAGAAAACAATACCAAGGTGAGATTGCATCGCATCAGGATAAAACTGCATGCCATGTTGAAGGAGTTGAAAGAAACACCATCCGCTTAAAATAAAGTTATGAGTACCGATCTAAATTTGGACAAACTGCTGAAAGAAGCTATCGGGGAACACCTCATCAAGGATCCCGGACAAGACTTTAGTGCCCAAATGGTAAAAGTCCTTGCAGGCAAACCATTAACAGCAGAACCATTGATTTCGGGCAAGACCATTGTCCTGATGCTTGCATTACTTGTTGGTGCAACACTCATCCTTGCTTTAGGTCCTTCCAGCACAACCATGCTCCCATCCACATACATTCCCAAAATCAACATACCCACCCTATTCAACAATATTGATTTTCATTTTTCTTTAGAGAGCAATGTTGTTTTGATTGTGGTATGCACCTGCTTCCTTATCCTATTCCAACTGATGGTTTTGAAAAAACTCATACTGAGGTGATTCTGCCGGGCAAGCGAACCAATAAAGCCCAAAATTGTTACTCCTAAAACCCTAACATGTACGCCAACGAATTTGAAGAGATTGTCAACAAACGCAGGTCCAATAGGGCATTTGACGAGCATGTTGAAGTGCCTGATGAAATCATCAAAAAGGGATTGGAACTGGCCATCCTTTCGCCCAACAGCAGCAATATGCAACTCTGGGAATTTCATTGGATCAGCGATAAAGCGCTGCTACAAGCCATGCATCCGCTTTGCCTGAAGCAATCTGCAGCCAGAACGGCCAAGCATATGGTGGCTTTTGTTACCCGCCAGGACCTTTGGAAAAAGCACGCCAAATGGAATTATGACAATGTCAAAAACACCATAGGCGACCGTGAGCCCAGCAAAAGGGAGAAAAGGGGATTGGATTATTACGGCAAACTGATGCCCGTTGTATACAGGCAAGATTGGTTTGGCTTTTCAACCCTGTTCAGAAGGGTATTGTGCTTCGTCATGGGATTGAAAGACCCCTTTGCCCGCATCAGCGGCAGCCGAGACCAGAAAGTAATCGTTCACAAATCATGTGCCCTGGCAGCTCAGACATTCATGCTCTCTATGACAGCCATGGGATATGATACCTGTCCGATGGAAGGCTTTGACCCCGTTCGTGTGAAAAAATTACTCAAACTACCCAAAGGTGCTGAAATCAACATGATTGTTGCCGTAGGCAAGGGAACAGAAGCCGGCATTCACGGGGAAAGGAAGCGCTTGCCTTTTGATGAGGTAGTGATCAGGTACTGAATTATAGGGGCAGCTGGCTGCCTGGACAAACATCAAGAACATGCTGAATGGCCTGTTCCAGTTCAACTGCAGTGGTGAACCGGCCCAAACTGAACCGGATGGAGGCAAGGGCCTCGTCGTCTGAAAGACCCATGGCTTTCAAAACGTGCGATGGTGCTACAGAAACAGAACTGCAAGCGGATCCTGATGAGATGGCAAGGTTAATGGAGAGTTTCCTGACCAACTGATCTCCCCCGGCAAAGTTGAAACACAAATTGGCTACATGCGGAAGCAACATTGTAGCGGAAGTATTGGCAAGGATGGTTGATTTGGCTGTCAAGGCACTAACCAACTGATCTCGGTACATTGCAAGTCGAGCAGATTCAACAGACATTTCCTGACTACAAATCTCTACTGCCTTACCCAAACCCACAATACCGGGAACATTCAAGGTGCCGCTCCGCATTTTCCGCTCATGGCCACCACCATATTGCAGGGGAGAAAGTTCTACTTTTGGATTTTTTTTTCTGACATACAAACAACCCACACCTTTAGGACCGTAGAGTTTATGTCCTGAGAATGCCATCAGATCAATGCCATCTGCCTGCACATTTACCGGAATTTTACCAACAGCCTGTGTGGCATCCGTAAAAAAGGCAATACCCCTGCTTTTGAGCAGGGCTCCGATTTCACGAACAGGAAAAACAACTCCAGTTTCATTGTTGGCATACATGGCAGCAACCAAGAGGGTATCCTGACGCAATGCCGATTCGAGTTGCTCAAATGAAATCATTCCATGGCTATCTACCGGCAAAACAGAAACATCATACCCTTGAGTTGCCAGGTATTCACAAACTTCCAGCACCGCCTTATGCTCTGTAGCCACGGTGATGATGTGCCTTCCCCTTGTTGCATTGGCTTCAACATAGCCTCGGATTGCCAGATTGACTGACTCTGTGGCTCCGGATGTAAAAATAATCTCCTGTGGATCTGCCCCAATCAATGAACCAACCTGCTCACGTGCAAATTGAACTGCCTCTTCGGCATACCAGCCAAAAGCATGAGACTTACTTGCTGCATTACCAAAATGGGTGTTGAAAAAAGGCAACATCGCATCCACGACCCTGGGGTCACAGGGTGTAGTGGCATTGTAGTCTAAATAAATGGGATAGTTTGTCAAAGCTTTCTAATTGTGGCGAACACCTTCCCTGACCCTGAATACGTGTAAAATATAGGGGAATACGGCATCCATGCTTTCTTCTGCCCCACGGGGTGACCCCGGAAGGGTCATCAGCAGTGTTTCACCGGTAAATCCTGCAATACCCCTGCTCAACATGGCATAGGGCGTTCTTTGCTGACCATAATCCCTGGCCACTTCCATGATCCCAGGCACTTCCCGTTCAATCAATGGGCGCAAAGCTTCTGGCGTTACATCTCTTGGAGAGAGCCCGGTACCACCGGTAAATAGGATCAACTGGTATCCATCTGCAATCAACTGCTTTGCAGTTTGTTGAATGATATCAAACTCATCTGCAATGGCTTTCCTGAAAGAGACACTGAGTTTGTGTTTCCGCAATTTCTCTTCAATGACATCACCACTTTTATCTACATTCAAACCCTTGCTGACACTGTCGCTGCAAGTGATGACCGCCACCCTGACGGTGTCTGGGTAGGCATATTTGATGTCTGATTTGCCACCTTTCTTTTTTTCCAGTTTGATGGATCCGATTTCAATCCCATCATCAATAGGCTTCAACATATCATACATGGTAAGTGCCGTTACGGCTACGCCATGCATTGCTTCCACTTCCACACCCGTCTTGTAAATGGTGTGCACTTCCACTTTGATGATGACAGACAAACCGTCAATTTCATGGGTAATCGCTGTATATTCCACGGGAAGTGGATGACAGTCGGGAATGACCTCATAGGTCTTTTTGCATGCCAGCAAGCCTGCTGCACGACTGAACTCAAATACATCGCCTTTGGGAACCTTCCTGTTCACAATGGCATCGATGGTTTCCTGTTTGGAAACCTTTAATATACCCACAGCAATGGCCTGACGGAGTGTAGAAGACTTATGTGTGATATTGACCATGACAATGATTTATTGGTTTACTTTCCACTGGTATCCTTCGCCCTGAAAAATCTCTTTACCCCAAACCGGCAATTCAGCCTTGATGCGCTCCACACATTCATTGCAAGCATCGATGGCTGCTTTCCGGTGAGCAGAAGAGGTGAATACAAAAAGGCAAATCTCACCGGCCTTGATGGCACCCAAGCTGTGGTATACATGCATACAGGTAAGTGGATATTTGGCGAAGATTGCTTCACGGATTTCAGTCATTTTTTCCAATGCCATATCCACATGACTGGTGTACTCAATGGCCTCAACTTGCTTGTCGCCGATAAGATCTGCCCTAACCTGGCCAAGAAATATACTGTGCCCGCCAATATTCGTTTTGGTAGCGTGTTTAGCAATGCTTCCGGCAATAAATGCTGGATCAACCGGTCCCTCTACAAAAATGTTTTTGATTTTTTTCTGCTCACTCATAATTCAAATGATTTGATGCGACAAGTGCCTGAACGCCACCCTTCAAGCTACAAACACTGCCAGCGGAATTTTGTTTTAAAAACAGTGATGACGCCTGCAAACTTCTTCTGCCAGCCTGACATACAAATACAACATGTCTTGCTGAAATCGAATCTATTTGATCTTCTAAAGCAGACAACGGAATTTCCATAAGCGATATTCCCATCCGTTCACACAATGATGTCAGCCTTGGCATTTCATGTGGCTCTCTGACATCAACCACTAAATGATTGTGATGTTCATTTAACCAGTTTGATGCATCAATTTCTACAATCGATGCTGATGGAACACCACAGAGCCATTCATAATCTGTCTTGAGGAATCGTTCAACGGTTGTGGGAATCCTGGATGATGAATCCGGATGAACGCCGAGTTGAATGGTAAAGACGTCTTGTGTCAGTGCATTGTAATTCCAGAGTTTGTTGACAAGCGAAGTTCCTATACCTGTAAGCAGTTTGATGACTTCTGTTGCCTGCATGGAGCCAATGATTCCTGGCAAAACACCCAGCACCCCTGCTTCCGCGCAATTGAGTACCTCACCGCCAGCCGGAGGCTCAGGAAACAGATCCCTGTAATTGACTGTTCTGCTTCCATCTTCCTGCAGATAATTGAACACTGCAACCTGACCTTCGAACTGAGAGACAGCGCCAAAAACCAGCCGTTTATCCATCAATACACAGGCATCATTGATCAAGTAACGTGATGCAAAATTATCTGTTGCGTCAACGATTACATCGTAATCTGGAAAATGATCAACAGCATGCTGCTGTGTCCATTTTTCTTGCCAGGTTTCAACGTTGCAGTCGTTGTTCAGTGAACCCATTTTTCTTTTCACAACCTCCACTTTAGGCAGGCCAACATCCTCGATACCAAACAGGATTTGTCTGTGGAGATTGGAAACGCTTACCTTATCGTGGTCGGCAATGGCGATATGTCCCACTCCCGCAGCAACCAGGTATTGCATGATGGGGCAACCCAATCCGCCTGCTCCAATAACGAGCACGCGCGCAGCTTGGAGTTTCTGTTGCGCTACCGCTCCAAACCCTTTCAAAATGAGCTGGCGCTGATACCTTTCAAAATTGATTTGTTGTGCCATGATTATCCTCCTGAAAATGGTGGCATGAAGGCAATCCGGGCACCTTCCGGAATGGCCACATTGCCGGAGACCAATTTGTTGTTGATTGCAATCATGAATTTTGCATGCTGCAGGGCGGGATACTGTGCATATAGCCATTGGCGTAAAGCGTCAGTATCCGCTACCGCTGGCAACCGCTGTGTTGAGCAGCCTGTTATATCTGTCAGTTGTCCGAAATACATCAATTCCATTTCCATAAATTCCGGTTTCAGGTCAACAATAATTTGAGTGCCGCCAGTA
>JBDLTO010000418.1:0-5394 GCA_039805815.1 Bacteroidota bacterium
CCAGCACTTTTTTTACCTGATTCATATCAATACTTTTTTGAGTGAATTAAAATTAATCATTGACATCAGGATCAATCCTGTTGTTGAGGTAAATGACACCAATAACCAAACATACAGCTGCAACTGCAATAGGATACCAAAGTCCTACCAACACATCTCCGCCGTAAATGGTCCCGAGCAGCACGGCAATAAACGGTGTCATGCCGCCAAAAACACCATTGCCGAGGTGATAAGGCAAGCTCATAGATGTATACCTGATCTTAGTAGGAAAAATCTCCACCAGGAAGGCGGCAATAGGACCATACACCATTGTTACAAAAACAATCTGAATAAAAATCAGGGCTACTATTGCCCAATACGACTGATTGGGAAGCTCTTTAGACATTTTGTCGTTGCTTCCTGAACGGGATGAACCATCTGCAAACAAAGTGTCTGCATGCACCCTGCGTTCAGTTATGCCATTCTGATAGAATTGCAACGTGGTAGTGGTCTGCAGACTATAATCCTTTCCTGAAGCCGGATTGATAACACTTTCAATGCGGGTTACTGAAGGATCTGCAACACTGTTTTTTGTATCAGTGATTTTCAGCATCTGTTGGTAGATAGGTCTGTAAGAAAATACAGCAAGCAGCAGGCCAACCATGATAATCCATTTTCGTCCTATCTTATCACTCCAGTATCCAAATACGATAAAAAGTGGTGTGGCAAAAATGATGGCCCAGATAAGTATTGTTCGAGTTTGCTCGAAATCCACCTGACAGGCTGTTTCCAGGAATGTCTGTGCATAGAACTGACCTGTATACCAAACCACACCCTGACCCATGGTAGCCCCAAAGAGCGCCAGCAGCACCATTTTAAGGTTGCCTTTGTGCATGAGGCTTTCTTTGATGGGATTGACGGAAGTCTTTCCCTCAGCCTTCAGTTTGCTGAAAAGTGGTGATTCATGCATCTTCAGCCTGATATAAATACTCATCCCAACCAGAATAATTGAAAACCAGAAAGGTATTCTCCAACCCCAGCTTTCAAAGGCACGTATGGACGCTGCCGCATCCTGATCCAAACTTTTGCGCGTAATCAGAATAATACCCAGTGACAACAACAGTCCGAGTGTTGCAGTAGTCTGGATCCAGCTGGTAAAAAAACCCCTCCGGTGTGCAGGGGAATGCTCAGCCACATAAGTAGCTGCTCCACCATATTCACCCCCAAGTGCCAGACCCTGAACCAACCTGAGCAAGAGCACGAGCAAAGGTGCTGCAAAGCCAATTGTTTCATAACCCGGTACCAATCCGATTGCAAATGTTGATCCACCCATCAAGATGAGTGTGAGCAAGAAAGTATATTTCCGGCCTACCTTGTCTCCCAGACGCCCGAAAACAAGGGCTCCAAATGGCCTTACAATAAAGCCTGCGGCAAATGTAGCCAGTGTGGAGAGTAGGGCTGCTGTTGGATTTCCTTTGGGGAAAAACTGGGCAGCAATGATGGGTGCCAGACTTCCGAAAATGTAAAAATCATACCACTCAATCAGGGTACCCACTGAGGAAGCAAATATCACTTTCCTGATTTGTTTTGGAGCATCGCCGGTTTGCATGTAAAAACGTTGTTTTGATTCGGTTAAAGTGCTTCAAGATAAAAATAGTTCCGCAACAATCTGTTTTTTTTTAACTTACCGCACTTAAATCAATGCAACTAATGATGAGTTACCCTTACCAGATTAATTCGCTTGAAGCGTATCACAAGGCATGGAATAAAAGTGTGGATGACCCTGAAGGATTCTGGGGGGAAGTGGCTTCACATTTTCATTGGAAGAAGCCTTGGGAAAAAGTGTTGGAATGGAATTTCAAAGAACCTTCAATTAAGTGGTTTCAGGGAGCTCAGCTGAATATCACAGAGAACTGTTTAGACAGACACCTTGCAGACAAAGCAAACCAACCTGCCATCATCTGGGAACCAAACAATCCAGAGGAGCACCATAGGCTTATTACATATGCGCAACTTCACACCAAGGTGGTTCAGTTCTCTCATGTGCTGAAAAATAATGGTGTCAAAAAAGGCGACAGGGTTTGCCTTTATATGGGCATGATACCTGAGCTGGCCATTGCTGTTCTGGCTTGTGCGAGGGTTGGCGCTATCCACTCTGTTATTTTTGGAGGGTTCAGTGCACAGAGCATCGCAGACCGGCTCCAGGATGCTCAAGCTGCATTTATCATTACCTGCGATGGTGCCTTCAGGGGAGCGAAAGATATTCCACTCAAATCAGTTATAGATGATGCATTGGTAAGTTGTCCGTTTGTTCAGCGAGTTATTGTTTACACCCATACCCGCACTGCTGTGAGCATGATCAAAGGGAGGGATGTTTGGTGGGAAGACGAAGTGCGCAAAGTGGAAACTGCCGGCAATCCCGACTTCCCAGCCGAAACCATGGATGCGGAAGATCCTTTGTTCATCCTCTATACTTCCGGCTCAACAGGGAAGCCTAAAGGCGTTGTTCATACTTGTGGCGGATACATGGTATATACCAATTATACTTTTGTCAACGTCTTCCAATATCAGCCGCGTGAAATCCATTTCTGCACTGCTGATATCGGATGGATAACTGGTCACTCTTATATTGTATACGGTCCCCTCAGTGCAGGTGCCACAACCCTTCTTTTTGAAGGTATTCCAACTTATCCGGATGCAGGCAGGTTTTGGGATATCATCGATAAGTTCAAAGTCAATATCCTTTACACCGCACCTACTGCGATACGGAGCCTGATGGCATTCGGACTTGGTCCGGTTCAAAACAAGGACCTGAGTTCACTCAGGGTGCTGGGTACAGTGGGTGAACCGATCAACGAAGAAGCCTGGAACTGGTACAATGAAAATATTGGAAAGGGAAATTGTCCGATTGTAGATACCTGGTGGCAAACTGAAACAGGAGGCGTACTCATAAGCAATCTGGCAGGTATTACGCCTGCAAAGGCAAGCTACGCCACCTTACCCATGCCTGGTGTACAACCGCTGCTGCTTGATGAAAAAGGCAATGAAATAACAGAAAACAACGTCACAGGAAATCTGTGTATCCGAGGCCCCTGGCCCTCGACACTGCGAACCACTTATGGCGACCATGACCGCTGCAGAACAAACTATTTTGCAACATACCCTGATCTTTATTTTACGGGAGATGGTGCCTTCCGGGATGAAAACGGATTCTACCGCATCACCGGCAGGGTGGATGATGTGTTAAATGTGAGTGGTCACCGCATCGGGACTGCAGAAGTGGAAAATGCCATCAACATGCATGCCGGAGTGGTAGAAAGTGCTGTAGTAGGCTATCCGCATGATGTAAAGGGTCAGGGAATATATGCCTTTGTCATTTACAGCGGTACACATGGAGACGAATCAATGGTAAGGAAAGATATTACTGCAACTGTCAGCCGCATCATCGGTCCCATCGCTAAACCTGATAAGATTCAATTGGTAAGCGGACTCCCTAAAACAAGAAGTGGCAAGATTATGAGGCGTATTCTTCGCAAAGTTGCTGAGGGTGAACTGGAAAACATTGGTGATACTTCAACACTGCTGGATCCTGGAGTGGTACAGGAAATCATCAAAGGTAAAATATGAGTGGAAAAAGGGATTCATATTGGCTGATTTCGATAGTAGCCACCTTTTTACAAAGGTTTTCCCGTCCACTCTTCGGTGTACTCAATTTCATGATGCTGACGCGCATGCTCACCCGGTATGAGTTTGGTGTCTGGAGCATCTTCCTGGTCATTTCCACAACTTTTGAAATGACCAAGACCTCCTTGCTCAAAACGGCACACATCAAATTTGCTGCTGCTTCAGCTGATGAAGCGGAACATGTGGCCATATCCTGGTCTTCACTAACTTTAAATTTACTGATTACGGTTATCTACTGGGCAGGTCTTTACGCTTTTGCCAACCCCATAGGAGTGTGGCTAAAAAGCGGTTCTGATTTCGCTACCACTATCAGCTGGTATATTCCTGGCATTATCGGGACTGCATTCTTATCGCATTATGACGCAATCAGTAGAGCAAAATTGAATTTCAAAAATGGACTTTACAGCCATCTTGCTCAATACATTTATTTTTTTATAGTCGTAGGGATTTACTTCATCAAAAGCATGAAAATTGAATTAAATGAAGTGATCCTGCATTATGGTATTGGAAGTCTTGCAGCAGCCGGTGTGATGTTTGCACTCGATTGGAAATCCCTCAGTTACAGGTTTGGTGCAACAAGTCTCTGGATGAAAAAGCTGGTCTCCTTTGGCAAATATATCTGGGGAGGAAACCTGATCGGAAACTTGTCGAGTAATTTTGACCAGATGCTTACCGCAAAATACCTAAGTCCGACGATTGCTGCTCACTATGGAATCGCTGCCCGGATCATCGGTGTTGTGGAAATACCACTGTTTGCTGCAGCAGAAGTGCTTTTCCCAAAAATGACTAAAGCAGTAGAAACGGAAGGTGCCGGACGAGCCAAATGGTACCTGGAAAAAATGATTGCTTCATTGTATGTGGTAATGACACCGGCTGTGCTAATCATGGTGGTTTTTGCCAAATGGCTTGTGCTTATCTTGGCCGGAGAAACATACCTGGATGCAGTACCTATTGTGCAGCTGTATATTTTCAGAATATTGCTCATCATACTACAATTACAATCCGGACAAACCCTGATCAGCATAGGGAAATCCATCCTTCATTTTAAAATGACTGTCATCAGTTTTGTACTGCGTGTAATTGTGTTGTATTTATGTTACACGCAGATCGGACTTTACGGAGCCGCCTGGGGCAACATTGTCATGGCTGTGATCAGCCTTTTTTACTGGTATATGCTGATGCGTAAGGAGGTGGGGCTGAATGCAGAAAGTATCTTCAAACATTTCAAGCAACAGCTGCAATATCTATACGATTTGATTGGATCAAATATCAAACAAATTGCCGTGAAACCGAAAAAATGAAAGTCCGGAATTTATGTGAAATGATTTTGGAAAAATTCCGTTAGGCAAGCCTAAACAACTGCCCAACGGAATCAGTCTTGATCAATTCAATTACTAAACCTGATGCCAACAGTGTAAGGCATTTGCTCCAACGCATTTTTATGCAGTGTGGTGGTGGCTATTGAACCATAAAGCTTAACCGGTCCTAATCCAAGTTCTCCTACATAGGCCAATTTGAATGGCTGAAGATTGAAATTTGATTTGTTTTTGTCTGTGCCTGCACTGCTTTTCTGTTTCTGACGGGCACCAGAAAGGTAACCCGCGCTGATGCCTGCAGAAACCTGGAAACCTCTTTTACCTCTTGCTGGATTGGTATTCAAGTTCAGCATGAGGGGAACAGTTAAATAATTGGCCACCAATTTATTTTTTGAAAATGTTTGCGAACTTCTGG
>JBDLTO010000419.1:0-14080 GCA_039805815.1 Bacteroidota bacterium
GCGCTATTCTCCTTTTTGTGATTTGACCCAGCGAAAACCTACGAATCCCATGATAGCCAATGGGGCAATCATCAGGTAAATAATGCCGCTATTCATTCCTTTTGCAGGTTTATGCCCAAGCTGCTGGGCAGTCTTGGTGCAAATAGAACATTGTGCTTCCACTTCCGTTACCAGAGTAAAGGAAAGCAGGAGCACAATGCTTGTAATAACTTTCTTCATATGCTATGAAACAGCTTCTTGCTTCATTTGTTTAGCCAACCTGTTCCTTTCTGTTTCGTCCAGAATCAGTTTACGCATCCTGATGAAATTAGGCGTAACCTCAATACACTCGTCGTGCTGGATATATTCCATACATTCTTCCAATGTCATTAGGCGCTTGGGAGCAATACTCGCAGCACCATCTGTACCACTGGCTCGCATGTTGGTAAGCTTCTTGCCTTCATTTGGATTAACTACAAGATCGCCTGGTTTGTTGTTCTCACCTATCACCATACCCTTGTAAACCTCTTCTCCCGGATCAACAAAAAAGAAACCGCGGTCTTGAAGCTTATCCAAAGAATAGGCTGTTGTACTTCCACCTTCCTTGGCAAGCAGAACACCATTGTTTCTTCCGGGGATTGGTCCCTTCCAGGGCTTATACTCACTGAAACGGTGTGCCATTACTGCCTCACCTGCTGTATTGGTAAGCATGTTGGTTCTCAAACCTATCAAACCACGGCTCGGAATTTCAAATTCAATGTGCTGCATATCCCCCTTGGTTTCCATCACCGTCATTTCACCTTTTCTCCTGCTAACCAGGTCAATTGCCTTTGATGCGTATTCCTCGGGTACGTCTATAACCAACACCTCATAGGGTTCGCATTTCTTACCTTCAATTTCCTTTACCAAAACCTGAGGCTGACCAATGGTCAACTCATATCCTTCCCTGCGCATGGTTTCAATAAGTACACCGAGGTGGAGAATACCCCTTCCATAAACCAGGAAACTATCAGCACTATCTGTTTCCTTTACCCTAAGGGCCAGGTTCTTTTCGGTTTCCTTCATCAGCCTGTCGCGGAGGTGGCGACTGGTTACAAACTTTCCATCACGTCCAAAGAATGGAGAGTTGTTGATGCTGAACAACATGCTCATAGTTGGCTCATCCACATGGATAACCGGCAATGCTTCTGGATTTTCGAAATCTGCAATGGTATCGCCGATATTGAAGTCTTCAATACCCACAACAGCACAAAGATCTCCAGCCATAACCTCTGTAACCTTACGCTTACCCATTCCCTCAAACACGTATAATTCCTTTATCCGCTGCTTTTTCATGCTTCCATCGGTCTGCATGAGCGTAATCGGCATATTTTCTTTCAGAGTGCCACGCTGAACTTTTCCAATGGCAATCCTGCCGAGGAAAGAGGAGTAGTCAAGCGATGTAATCTGCATTTGTATTGTTCCATCTTCAACCTTTGGCTCAGGTACATATTTCATGATACCATCCATCAGCGGAATGATATCCGTTGTTGGAGTCAGGCTGTCATTGAACCAGCCATTCTTGCCTGAACCGTAAAACGTTGGAAAATTCAGTTGCTCTTCAGTGGCATCCAAGTTGAAAAACAATTCAAAAACAGCATCATGCACTTCATCAGGACGGCAATTGGGCTTGTCAACCTTATTGATAACTACAATCGGATGCAAGTTAAGCGACAGTGCTTTCTGCAACACAAAACGGGTTTGTGGCATCGGACCTTCAAAGGCATCCACCAGCAAAATAACACCATCAGCCATCTTCAATACCCTTTCCACCTCTCCGCCGAAATCGGCGTGTCCAGGGGTATCTATCACATTGATTTTCACATCTTTATATGTAACTGAGGCATTTTTGCTGAAGATTGTAATGCCCCTTTCCCTTTCAAGATCGTTGCTGTCCATGATCAGGTCACCAGTCTCCTGGTTGTCTCTGAACACCTTTGCAGTATGTAAAATCTTATCTACCAGGGTAGTCTTTCCATGGTCAACGTGGGCAATAATAGCTATGTTTCTAATATTCATAAACTGGTTTGGAGGCCGCAAGTTACACCTTTTCCAGCGGGTGACAAGGGGAAACAGGGAAAATAACAATTGGTTGATAGTGGAATAGGGTTTAGTGGAACAGGGAATAGTGAAAAAGGGAATAGGGATTAGTGGAATAGTCTATCTATTGAAAACTTTCACTTTGAAATTTTGTTATGAAATCTTACCTTATGAAAACCCACATCTATTCACTACTCCACTAATCTCTATTCTCTATTTACCCACAACGATACCACCATGCCCAAAACAAAAATCGCCGGAATCGGCAAATACCTCCCGGAAAATGTGGTCACCAACCAAGATCTCACGCAATATATGGATACCAGTGATGAATGGATACAGGAAAGGACTGGTATCCGGGAAAGGCGCTATGGACATCGTACGGAAGAGACCACCGCTACCATGGGTATTGAAGCAGCAAAAATCGCTATCGAAAGGGCTGGCACAACCGCTCAGGATATTGATTTCATCATCTTTGCCACGCTGAGTCCGGATTACTATTTCCCGGGCTGTGGTGTGTTGGTGCAGCGCGCGCTTAAAATGAAGGAAGTGGGTGCTCTCGATGTAAGAAACCAATGCAGTGGCTTTGTTTATGCCTTGAGCATAGCCGACCAATTCATCCGCACGGGCACTTACAAAAATATTCTGGTGATAGGCAGTGAGAAACAATCTTTTGGAATAGATTTCTCCACCCGCGGAAGGAATGTTACGGTGATATTTGGCGATGGTGCAGGTGCGGTTGTTTTGCAACCTGCAGACAAAGAGGACCAGGGCATCTTGAGCACACACCTCCACAGTGATGGTGAATTTGCCGAAAACCTGGCCATGTTCAACCCCGGCACCCATGCCAATCATTGGAATGAAAAGAATTATGCCACCTTCGACACTGCTGAAATCGGACAGATGTTCATGACGCATGCCATGATCAACAACGGGGAAACCTATCCAAGAATGGACGGACCAGTCGTCTTCAAAAAGGCGGTTGTAAAATTTCCGGAAGTGATCATGGAAGCCTTACAAACCAACAACCTTACTCCGGCAGACCTCAATATGCTGATTCCACATCAGGCCAACCTCCGCATAGCGCAATTTGTGCAACAGACACTGAAGCTGCGTGATGATCAGGTGTACAACAATATTCAATACTATGGCAACACCACAGCAGCATCAGTTCCTATCGCACTGTGTGAGGCGTGGGAAAAAGGACTGATAAAAGACGGCGATCTTGTTTGTCTTGCTGCATTCGGATCAGGATTTACCTGGGCGAGTGCCTTGCTGCGGTGGTAATCAGGATTTTCTATCCGGACTGAGCAAGAAAAGCAAACTCACAAAAGACAACAAGAGCATCATTCCTGTAAACTGATGGGCAACACCAAACCACAAAAGGGCTGTTTTATGTTGTGCATATAAAACGGTACCAATGCCCAGAAGCACCTGCAATACTACCAATATGAGTGGTACAACCTTCAGTTTCTGAAATATTTTTCCCGTGTTGATTTTTTTCACACGCAGGTACCAGAGTACTATCAATAAAGTAAGCAGATAAGCCAGGTTTCGGTGTACAAAATGTACAGCAAGGGGATCATGTGTGAAATTGCTCCAGCTGTCGTTCAGCATAGCTGAAGGAAAGAATTCACCATTGATCAGCGGCCAGGTAGTGGCAAACTGTGCTGCCTTCAAACCGGCCATGAACGCCCCAAAAACAAGCTGAACGGTCAGCAGCACCAATATCAGCAAGGTGGATTTGCGTAAATATGATTCTCCAAATCTTTCGCCTGCATCCACCCATGCCCTGAGGGCAAACCACAGGGTATAGCAAAGAAGCCCGAGCGCAGCCATAAAATGAATGGCAAGCCTGATGTGGTCAACATAAAGACTCTCCTCGTTCAAACCACTTGCTACCATGATCCATCCCAACAATGCTTGCAATATGCCCAGTAAAAAAAGTATGATCATGGGATTGATCATCCAGCGTTCAATGCGCTTTTTCACCACAAACCAGATGAATGGAATAGCAAATACAACGCCGATCAATCTGGCCCATTCCCGGTGAAACCATTCCCAGAAATAAATGAACTTGAAATCGGATAGGGTAAACTCAAAATTCAACTCCTTGAATTGTCCGATCTGCTTATACTGCTCAAAAGCTTGCTGCCACTCACTTTCATTCATTGGTGGGATAGCCCCAAGAATTGGCTTCCACTCTGTAATGGATAATCCGGAACCAGTAAGTCTGGTAATACCTCCCAGTAAAACCTGAACAATGATCATACCTACGCCAATAAGCAGCCAGATGGCTACTGCCCTCGACTTTTGAACGGGTGCTTGTGCTGTCATATTGCAAAGGTATTACACCACAAAATGGTGTTGATCATTTGATAGATATTTTTGGGTACTTTGTAGACTATGCTTAAACCATTTCATCAAAATCTTCAACCTGAAGCAGGCTGTGATGAAGCCGGCAGGGGTTGCCTGGCCGGACCGGTTTTTGCGGGAGCGGTGATATTGCCTCCTGACTTTAGAAACCCTTTGCTGAACGACTCTAAAAAACTCAATGAAAAAACACGCTATGCCCTGCGGGAAGTGATACTGAAGGAAGCGCTGGACTGGTCTGTTGCCCGTGTAGATGCACCGGAAATAGACAACATGAATATCCTGAATGCGTCTTTTAAGGCTATGCACCTGGCGCTGGATGCCTTAAAAAATGTACCGACCTTTATACTTGTGGATGGTAACCGTTTTAAACCATACAAGGAAATCCCGCATGCCACCATCATTAAGGGTGATGGTATATATGCCTCAATAGCCGCTGCCAGCATACTCGCAAAAACATTCCGCGATGATTTTATGCTGGAACAACATGAAAAATTTCCCTTTTACAACTGGAAAAAAAACAAGGGATACGGCACTGCAGACCACCGTAAAGCAATTAAAATCCATGGAAACTGCTACCTCCACAGGTTAAGTTTTCAGGTAAAAGGATAAAAATAACTCACAGATATAGACAAAAACAATAAAAGTATCTAAATTTACTATGTTAAACCAACTGTCATTCTGCTAGTCAGAACAAGCAGTAGGTCTAATAACTCTATAACCTTCCAGTCCCATCAAAACGGGCCTCCTACTTTTGGGGGCCATTTTTTTATTTTAACTGGCCAATACCCTGCCTGATTACCTCAGGCTCGTCTCCCGTCATATCAACAATTGTTGAATAAGACATACCTCCAATACCCCCATCTATGACGAGGTCAACTAATTTTTCAAACTTATCATGAATCAGCTCGGGATCAGTATACTCTTCCACCATATCACCAGGAAGTGAGGAACTGAGCAGCGGATGGCCGAGTTCTTCGGCAATAGCATGGGTAATCCTGTGATCAGGCACACGTAATCCAATCGTATCTTTTTTACTTTTAAGGATACGGGGTACCTCCTTGCTTGCCGGCAATATGAATGTAAATGGTCCGGGTATATGCTGCCTGATAAACCTGTACTGAGGTGTATTAATAGCCTGAGCATATTTGCTGAGATCGGATAGATCGCTGCAAACAAACGAGAGGTTGGCTTTGAGCGGATCAATACCCTTGATGCGGCAGATCCTTTCCACCGCTTTTTGCTGAAAAATATCACAACCCAATCCGTAAACAGTATCGGTGGGGTAAATGATGACTCCTCCTTTGCGCAAAATTTCAGCGGCCTGTTTGATCAGCCTAGGCTGTGGATCTTTGGGATGTATTTGTATAAAGAGGGCCAATCAGGAAATTGTCCAGGTTTCACTACCCCTCAACAATTTGTTGAGATCGCCCTTTCCTTTTTTAGCCAGAACTTCATCTATCTGAAGCTGCAATTGATCTTCATAACAAGCCCTTTCCGTCTCATAAAATACACCAAATGGCCTGGGAAGGTGACCTTCTATTGCCGGGTCATCAAACATGCGTACCAATATCTGGGCCTTGTAAAAATCTTTTTCATCATGAATCCAGCAATCATCTGCACTGTTACCTTCATTTAGATCTACCACAACAGGCCTGAATCCATCCAGCTTAATTCCTTTTTCTTTATTTACGCCAAAGAGTAGGGGCTTTCCCTGTTCCAGGAATAATGTTTCAACTGGCTTGGAACCCTTTTCAGTAAATATTTCAAAAGCCCCGTCGTTGAATATATTGCAGTTCTGATAGATTTCAAGGAAAGATGCCCCTTTATGTGCATTGCTGCGGAGCAAAGACTCCTGCAGGTGTTTGGGATCACGGTCCATACTCCTCGCAATAAATGTAGCATCTGCTCCCATAGCCAGGGCCAGGGGATTGAAGGGATGGTCGATACTGCCGAATGGCGTGGATTTGGTCACTTTTTTCTCCTCTGAAGTGGGGGAATATTGTCCTTTTGTCAAACCATAAATCTGGTTGTTGAACATCATGATGTTTACATCAAAATTCCTCCTAAGCAAGTGAATGGTATGGTTACCACCAATGCTGAGCGAATCTCCGTCTCCTGTCACAATCCAAACACTCAATTCCGGCCTCGTTGCTTTCAAGCCACTCGCAATTGCCGTTGCCCTGCCATGAATCGAATGCATGCCGAAAGTTTCCATGTAATACGGAAAGCGGCTGGAACAACCGATACCGGATACGATGACGATATTTTCACGGGGTATGCCTAATGTGGGCATGATCTTTTGCACCTGTGCCAATATGGAATAATCACCACAGCCGGGGCACCAGCGAACTTCCTGGTCAGTTTGAAAATCCTTGGCTGTTAATGGTACAGTGGGCATTGGTTCACTCATAAATAAGAAATTGAGATACTCAATATAGTTAATTATTTGGTTTTTTCCTCATCCAGCAGGGCTTCCCAGTATTCTGCAGCTCTGCGGGTGTGGGGTATAACAATCGTTCCGCCTACAATATTGGCTACTGAAAAAACTTCATAAACCTGCTCTGTTGTTAACCCAAGTTCATGGCATTTTCCCAGGTGATATTTGATGCAATCATCACAACGCAACACCATACTAGCTACCAAACCGAGCATTTCCTTGGTTTTCACATCCAATGCCCCTTCCTGATAAGTATTGGTGTCTAGATTCCATAACCGTTTCATAACCAGGTTTCCCTTACTCAGGATAACCTCATTCATTTGCTCACGGTAATCATTGAATGCTGTAACCAGGCTCATGTAAAAAAATTTGTGCGAAGTTATGCTTTTCTGTTTGGGGGCTCAAGAGCCTGTGCATGAATAAAATAAAAAAGAGGCTGTTCCATTTAGGAGACAGCCTCTTGTAATCAGGTTGTGATGCGATTACCAACGGTTTCCACCGCCTCCGCCACCACCGAAGTTACGGCGTGGAGCACCACCACCGCCACCGTTGCTGGGGCGCTGCTCACGAGGCTTCGCCTCGCTTACTTTGATGGCACGACCTTCTACAGTTGCACCATCCAGTTCCTGGATAGCCTTCTGAGCGGCTGCATCGTCTGACATTTCAACGAAACCGAAGCCACGGCTACGACCTGTGAATTTGTCAGTAATAACTTTTGCTGAAGATACTTCTCCGTATTCTTCAAAAAAACCTTTTAAGTCTTCATCCTGTACGTTGAAGCTTAAATTTGAAACATAAATGTTCATTTCAAATAACAATTGATTGATAAAAATGCTGAGAGAAACACAGGCGTAAAGAAGACTTACTATTAGCAGATGATGCTTAGCAGGAAATACTTTCACTTACTGAGTACTGTACTTAACTCAAATAACAATACAAAGATACCTCAATAATCGGTAAATGGTAATTAAATCCTTATTAATTCTGCATTTTAGCAGATTTTAACAGCCTATTCACCTATGCCTGCTGTGCTTTTTTCTCTTTCTGCAGACTTTGGTAACTGATGATGGTGCTGAAAAGGGTGATGATTGCTCCTGCCAGAAAGGGTGCTCCCGGAAAATAAACAATCGCATCTTTAGCTATAAATACAGCAAATAATGAGGTCATCAACAGGGGACCAACAATACTGGTGGCACTCATCAGGCTGGTCATGGCTCCCTGCAACTCACCTTGTTCGGTAGGTGGAACATGGGTTGAAATGATACCCTGCAGTGCGGGTCCGGCAATACCGCCGAGACAATAAATGAAACAAAAGGCAAACATCATCCAGGTACTTGCCGCAAAGGCAAAAAGAAACATACCAATGGTGTACATGAGTAAACCAATGAAGAGTGACCGGGCTTGTCCGAGTTTAGGTATGGCCACACGAATCAAACCACCCTGCACCAATGCAATCATGAATCCCACGAATGCAAGTGAATACCCTACCATATCTGAATCCCATTTGAATTTTTCCATGGTATAATAACTCCAGGTAGAATTGACCGCATGTGATCCTATATAAATGAGCGTGAGTGAAACAATTAAGCCAGCCACAGCAGGATACTTTTTTAGATGAAGGAGCGAACCAACGGGATTGGCTCTCTTCCATTCAAATTTTCTGCGTTTGGTAATATCAAGCGACTCTGGTAAAACAAAGAATCCATAAAGCCAGTTGATCAGTGTCAAACCTGCTGCAAAAAAGAATGGCATGCGGGGGTCATACTTTCCCAAAACGCCGCCAATGAGCGGACCAATAATGAACCCGAGTCCGAATGCAGCTCCGATCATACCAAAATTCTGTGCCCTTTTTTCCGGGGTGCTGATATCTGCAATATAAGCTGAAGCAGTAGTAAAACTGGCGCCGGTGATACCTGACAGGATGCGTGCCAGAAACAACCAGGTTATACTGGGAGACCAGGCGAGTAAAAGATAATCCAGTCCAAATCCAAGTAACGAAAACAAAATAACCGGTCTGCGGCCGTACTGATCACTCAGGTTTCCGAGCACAGGCGCAAAAAGAAATTGCATGAAGGCATAAGTAAACATCAGCCATCCTCCGTAACGGGAGGCCTCACTCATATCTCCTCCGGTGAGCTCCTGAATGAGCTTGGGCAAAACAGGAATGATGATGCCCAATCCAATCACATCAATCAAAACGGTTATAAAGATAAACCCCAGAGCTGCTGACTTCCCTTTTCTGAACATATTTTGTTATTTGGTAGATGGCTGTAAAGAACTGCGGTTTATCAGCTGTCCTTTACCCATGCTGAATAGAATCATATACTTTCACCTTGCTCCAAAGTGCTGAGCAATCTTCGATGAATTTGAGGTGAAGTGGATGTGTCTGGTATGCATCCTGATCTGCTGCAGTCTCAAAGATATTCAACCACGAAATAGCATAAGTGTTGTCAATCACTTCCCTGTCTGTTGGAGCAGGTATACCAATGTGAAAATACTTGATTTCCTTCACCACAGCCAATGCTTCAAGTCCTGCTATCAGCGCCTTTAAATCTTCCTTGCTTTCGGGGTTTTTCAACCAAAAATATACATGATGTATAAAAGTATTTCTGAGTTCCATATTGTAATGTTTATGGGATGAAATTAAACAATCTGTGCGACTTATACATCATTAGCTGTCCGGCTGCAGTGGCTATTGCTGCCGGAACGCAGGTAACACGGGGCTTTGCGCCATGCCAGATAACCTGATCTATGGCAGTGGCATAGGCTTCATTCATCTGTTCGGAACCGCATATGACAATATCATTTACGCTTGTGCTACTCAAATCCCTGAGTTCCGAACCAATCATTTGTCCGCTCATATATGCAAAATTCACCCGTGCATCTGCCTGGCCTAACATACTCCTGATGCGCACATCAAAAAGTGCATGCAGGATATTCTCCCGGAGTCCCTTTTGCACGCCTTCAAGAAAAGCCTCATGACAGCCGACTGTAGAAAAATCATTTTGTATAACGGACTGCGAAAGAATGCTTTTGCTGAACAACAGGCAAAAGATTTCTCCTGTCATATAGGTTTTGAATGAAATAGCCTGTTGATCGCGGATTACAACGTGCTTGGAATGTGTACCAGGAAGGATGACGAGAGCCTGCTTATCTGCTTCCCATTTGCCTTCCATCAGCCGGGCTGCACCAACCAGTTGTGTTTCTTCACCACGCATGATGTCTGCATCTGCCCGGCACCCTGAAACCAGGTGAACAGGTCGTTGTTCGTCTTGAAAAGACCGGATAACAGCATCCTTACCTTGCAGGTCAAAAGGGAGCAAGGCATAAGGTAAAGGTTCCATCCCGATGTTTGCAGATGCCATTCCGGAGATGATCACAGGTGTATCCACTTCAACATGATCATGCAAACGGCTGATCTCACTATTAAGCACTTGCAGAAAGAATGCCTTACGAGACAAATCTCCGGCCGATGCCATAAACTGCTGGTTGACTGCGAGTACACCATGCTCGGCCGCAATGGCTGCAATCGGTGCTTCCGCATTTATATTATAAGCCGTTAGCCGCAAAGACGTGGTTCCCCAGTCGCAACAAATTATTTTTTCCATCACTATTTTATTAGACGCAGCCAATCCGTCAAACCCTCTCTGATTTTTTTGGCAACTTTTTCTGGAGATTTTTTATGCATGATAAAGCGTTCGTCAGCCGGATTGCTTAAAAAAGCCACTTCCACCAGGCAGTTGGGGTATTCGGTTGGACCACTCAGCGCAAAATTGAAACTGCCTACATTGCCAAATTCATTGAGACCCAGCTGCTTCATCCTGTTCAGGATAACCTGTGTAAGCGGCCTGAAGCCTATATACCGGTAGAAAGTGCTTGTTCCGTTTACGGTATCTACAGAGGAGGAGTTGAAATGTATGCTAAGCAGGATATCAGGCATGGTATCCCGCAACATCATGATGCGTTCTGGCATGGAAAGGGATGTATCCGTTCTTCTCGTCATGAATACCCTTTTTACACCAGCCCTTTTCAATTCCTTTTCCAGAGCCCAGGCATATTCAAGCGTGAGTAGCTTTTCTGCTTTACCATATATATCACCAGCAGCACCCGTATTGTTACCCCCATGACCAGCATCAACAGCCACAAAAAGCTGCTTCAAATGCTTTGCCGGTGCATGTTTGATGCGGATATCCAGCTTTGATTCGGTACTGTCGTAATGAACAGAATAACCCCAATGCATGCTGCTTTTCAGATCCACATATACCCTGAGCATGCCATTCTCCATTTGTTCATACCAGGTATTGGCCACCTCTCTGAGTTGCCCTACCTGGGTTATCCAGTTGGTATTGCTGGTGATGCCAAAGAGATCAATAATCAGACGATTGGGACTAACCTGCATGGTTCCGCGGTATGGTAGCCTCTCAGGCATGGTTACAACTATATGGTCAAAACGGTTATCCTGATAGGTTTTCCAGTTGCCGCTCAAGTAATGTGATTTGACCTTGGTTACCGTATCCGGTACCACACTTGTTTTCTGGATGAAGGCATGCAATGAACTGGTGAGTGCAACAACATAATCAGTTCCCAGACTGTCAATTACCTTCAATAGCACACCAGAATCAAGGTAAGTCATCTTGGCACCGCCTAACCTGTCGTCTCCAGGACCATATTCCATATAAGGTAAAATGCCTTTTGTTCTGACAAGAAAAAAATCGGGTGACGATGTATTGCCTGTTATTGCTGACCTAACCGGTGTTTTTGGCTGTGCATGCGATGCCATGAACAATAGACAACAACTGCAAATGACCACAATCATATTCTTCATAAACACAAATTAGTTTTTTTACGAAAACCAATGCGTATTACTACGTAATGGTAAGAGCACTTTCACTGAATTTAAGCGGTTTTAACCAAAAAATATAATACGCTTAACAAATTGCCGTTTCTAAGCTGTACCCGTTTTTAATCCTATCCCTACGAAAACTAAAATCCAATTATCCAAATCCTACCCAACATGCCATCCAACGATTCTCAACTCAAGATCAGCGATATCAAGCTGATAGCCTTAAATGCAGTTTACCTGATTCCCTTTATTACGGCAAGTTTGGTTCAGAAATTCAGTAACCTTTCAGGTAGTGCCCTGATGCTGCTGAATACTGTTACCACGCTGATTCAGGCACCACTCATGCTGGTGATTCTGGTGAATTTTACAGACAGAAGGGGGTTCAATAAACTCATCGGACTAACCCTCACCTTACTGGCAGCATTCAGCTCAGCTGCGATTGCCATGTATGGTGTCAGCGAAAACACACTCTTGAAGGTGATGCTTACAGGCGCTGTTCCGGTTTTTCTGTTTGCCTCAAAATTATTCATACACTTTGTAAAGCTCAGTGTTTATGAAAACAGGGATTCAACAAAAGCTTTCATGCTTAGCGGTATTGTATTCGCTTTTGGATCCTATATTGTTTTACTTTCCATGCATCTGATTGAACCGCTTAAACATGCACACGATATCAGGTTGCTGCTTGGACTGGTTACACTCATCTCCACGCTGGTGATTTCAATTGGACTGGCGCTGTCAAAAATTGATGTGGTTGTTTCAGTTCCCGAAAGGTATCCTGCACACAATGCTGGACTGCAACAATGGGAAAATTTTACACTTACCAATACTCCTGATGTACTCAAAAAAGGAGTAACAGATATCAGCAAATACTACAAGCTGCAAAAGAGCAGCTGAATATAGCCCGGTACGGCACATGTTGGTTATTCAAGAAGTCGGTGTACAGTGTATACCGGCTTTTGTTTTTTAGAGTGCGTCCGCAATCCTCCTGCGTGCATCTTTTGTATTGAAAGGAGTTACTTTGGTAAAACGCTTGATGCCTAGCAACATCATTCGTTGTTCATCTCCTGAAGCAAATGCGTTGATGGCATCCCTGCCATTTTTGGCGATTCTGTCTGCCGCATCATAGATACAAATCCTTGTCATATCCAGCTCTTTTGCAACGCCTTCCTCACCTCTTATATCCGCAAGCTTAATGGTGCGTAGAAGTGCACTTTCGGCCAGGTAGATGTCAATCGCCATATCGGATATATGCATCAGAATTTCCTGCTCTGATTCTATTTTCATCATGAGCTTTTGCACTGCTGCACCTGCAACAAGAAATATTGCTTTCTTGAATTGCTGAATTGCTTTTAATGCTGCGGCAAACAGCGAATCATCTGATGCGCCGAAGTCAGGAATGCTCATCAGTTCCTTTTGTACAGCCATAGCCGGACCCATCATGTCAAGCCTGCCTTTCATGGCCCTTTTGAAAACCATATCAACCGTAAGCAGTCTGTTGATTTCATTGGTACCTTCTAAAATCCTGTTGACGCGGCTGTCTCGGTACGCCCTTGCAATGTTATATGCTTCGTTGTATCCATTAGCACCATGAACCTGCACGCCTTCATCCACAACAAAATCGATCAGTTCTGAACCAGCCACTTTGAGGATGGTACTTTCAATGGCATACTCTTCCGCAGCTCCAAGCTGCGCTTCATTGAATGGGTGTCCTTTTGCGAGCAGTTCTTTTTCTTTTTCATCTATCAGGCTGGTGGCCCGGTAGAGCGCAGATTCCACTACCCAAGTGCGCGTAGCCATTTCGCCAAGCTTGTGACGGATGGCCCCTAAATTGGCTATTGGTGCTTTAAACAGCTCCCTTGATCTTGCGTATTTTACGGTGTTTTCGAGGTATTTTTTTGCTCCACCTACATTCGCGGCGCAAAGTTTGAGTCTGCCTGTATTGAGGATATTCAAGGCGATGTGGTGACCTTTGCCTATTTCACCCAGTACATTTTCAACCGGCACTTTACAATCCTGGAAATACAATTGTACGGTAGAAGTGCCCCTGATGCCCATCTTGTGTTCTTCAGTTCCCTGCGTGAAGCCCACCATACCTCTTTCCACGATGAAAGCTGTAAACTGGCTGCCATCCACTTTGGCGAAGATGGTGTAAACATCTGCATTACCCCCATTGGTAATCCAGGATTTTTGTCCGTTCAGCAGGTAATGCTTCCCATCACTGCTCAGTACAGCGCTTGTTTTGATACCCATAGTATCACTACCACTGTTGGGTTCTGTAAGTCCATACGCACCCTTCGATTCTCCGGAAACGAGGCTGGGGATATATTTTTTTTGCTGTGCTTCTGTACCAAAGTAGAGTATCGGTA
>JBDLTO010000420.1:0-4292 GCA_039805815.1 Bacteroidota bacterium
CCTACTGAGATTGAAAAAGTAAGGTTTACACTTGGCCCCAACAGTGCCGTTGTTGACTCACTTGGCACAACTCATCCACTCACTGTCATGACCAGGGTACCCAACCTCCTGTACATTAAAATTGACGACGACCACTGCGATGATGATACAGTTCGTAATCTCCAAAATATTCGCATAGACTTTGTTGTTGACCAGTCTGTGTTTTTTGAAAACGGCAAATATGTATTGCGTCCTTTCCTTAGACCGTTTGGAAACATCAAGTTCGGAGAACTGGAAGGAGAAATCAAACCGGAAGGCGTTAAAGCAAAAATTGCTTTATCCAATGCCCAGGGAGATTCATATTCAGCCTACTCAGATAGTAAGGATGGTAAATTTAGAATCCGAGGTATCAAGCCTGGTTCATATACGGTCACTATTGAAGCCAGAGGAAAACAAACAGTTACATTGAAAGAAATCATCATCAGAAGTGGCAAGCGCACTGAACTTGATGATATCAGGTTAAAGAATTAATTACAGCTAATTTTTTACTTGTGGTGCCATTCCAGGATTTTGCCAGGGAATGGCACCGCTCTTTCTGATATGTTCCATCAAAGCCTTCATTAAGAACTTTCCATCAGCAACAGACACAGCCGGAACAGGATTTCGCTCTAAAGGATCACTTTGCAGATCAACATATTGAAAAGGTTCCTGTGGATGATTCTGAAAAATCTTATGGTTACCATTACGTGCAGCATAATAGGCCATCCCATTGTATCCGCCACCTTCACGCCTCACCCAGAACAGTGTTCTGTCATTTGTCGTAAATGTCTTGCCCATCCAGGATTGCCAAAAGCTTATTCCCTCTAATCCTAAAGGTATTTTTGATCCTGCAACATCAAGAAGAGTTGGCAGTATATCCATGTGCAGCATAACATCCTGATTGGTTTTACCCGAAGAAATCTTGTCTTTCCAGAAAACAAATGCTGGCACCTGAATACCCCCCTCAAAAAAATCCTGTTTCCCTCCGCGCAATTGACCATTGCTTTGCGCGTGGGGCAGAGACCCACCATTATCAGATACAAACAGGATCAAGGTATTATCAAGTTGTTTGCTCTTTTCCAATGCCTTAAATACACGTCCAATTTGTGAATCCAGGTCCTCTACCAGTGCAACATTTCGCTGCCGTTCACCACTGAGAGCAGGATAATGCAAGCGGACATCATTCAAAGAAACTGCAGGGGGTTGAATGGGAAAATGAGGAGCATTGTAAGAGAGGAAAAGAAAAAAAGGTTTTGATTGTAAGTTGCTTTGTTCAATCCATTCAATTGCCCAGTTGGTAAACAATTCAGTTGCATGACCTTCAGGATCAATTTCCTGGTCACTGAGACGCATCCAGTTCACTCCTTGTCTTCGGTGGTGATAATAATCATCCATCATATCACCTAAAAAACCTTTGAAATAGTCAAACCCTTTAACATTGGGCAGGTTCGGATTTTCCAAACCAAGATGCCATTTACCAATCATTCCAGTTTGGTATCCTGCTGTTTTGAGGTATGCTGGCAAAAGTGCAACTGTGGGATCCAAAAAACCCCATGAATCTTGTGGCTGTTGCCTGATTACGCCAGGCACACCAACCATATCAGGATACCTACCAGACATCAAAGAAGCCCTGCTGGGAGAACAAACTGTGGAATTGGCATAAAAATGGTTCAAAATCAATCCACCTTTGGCCAAAGAATCCAAGTTTGGTGTTCTTATCTCACCACCGGAAAATCCCATATCTCCCTTTCCAAGATCGTCCGTAAGGATCAGGAGGATATTAGGACGCTGAAATTGCCCAAAAAGGTTTACTGTAAACAGACAGGCAGCAAGTAACAGGATGTGAATCCTGATGGCAGATATCATGAACATCAGACACCTAATTTAATCATTCGTATTGAAAAGATACCGACTTAAAAATACATCCTATGTACATAAACCAATGATTTTGTGCCTGAAATAAAAAAGGCTGCAAGTGCAGCCTTCTCAACTCCCAAAAGAATCGTTGATTCCCTGACGCCACGGACGGAGTCGAACCGCCATCGGAGGTTTTGTGGACCTCTGCCTATCCCCTCGGCCACGTGACATTGTTTTATTGTCTACCAAAGTTATAGACTTTATTCGGATTAATCTATTATTTCAATAGTTTATTATAAAAAAACTACTAAACTTAACGAATCACATACCAGGTATAACCTCCCGGTGGAATATTTACGGTGAGTTCAATGGTGCGGTCATGGCCAGGTCTGACCATCAACTCCTGTTTGTCTTTCAACCTCACTAATGCAACATCTTTCAAACCTGTATAATAAAGAGGCAGCTTAATTATCCTTTTCAATACTTCGTTTGTGGGATTGAATAGCAACACAAATGCACGATCTTTGAGTGTGGGACTAACATGCATCCATCCATCCCAATCCCGGCCGTCAGCCCTGCGGAGATGAACCATAGGCGCATTCAGAATATCCCTATACTTCTTGTACCATGCAACCGTATTGGTTACCAACTTGCGGGTACTGTCTGTATCATAAAGCCTTGGGCCCCTGTAACAGGCCTGAACACCTGCACCGTAATACTGCACCATCAACTGCTCATATTCTTTCAGATGGTCCTTGAGAGGCTCAAGCACTGCCTCAGGACCACCACCCTGGTACCTTGTAAGCGGAACAAAACCCCATCCCATGGAAGGCAGCTTTTCCTTGGTTCCATCATGGATATTTTGCCTGTTCAGAATCATCTGCTGTTCCCTGCTCAGGGAAAAATTAACTTCGCGGTATCCTACTGCGATTTTGTGTGTACCATCAAGGAAATACCAATCTGGTGCATTCACATAAATACCATTTTCGTTACACCAGCGGTACAATCCTTTTTGTAATTCCATCTGACGCCACTGGGAATCTTCAAGACCTTTGTGTCCGGGATGAACCGTTGATGCACAAACATCTCCAGGGTATGGTCCGTCATTCTCAAAAAGGTCAAAACCCGTAGCAGTCATGAAATATTTCAACCGGCCGAGGTAGTTCAAACCCCATGCACTCCCCATACAAGGAGCATTACCAAAAAACGCACCACCAGGTTTGCCGGTTTTTGGATCGATGACATCTGTCTCATCATTAATTCGCCTGCTGCTGAACAAAGAGTAGCTGCCAATAAGGATGCCCTTGCTGTGTGCATAATCTGCCAAGGCCTTCCACTTTGCCACATTCAATACTGCTGTATCTTCCATGTTGCAATGGCTTCCAAAACTGAGTATCAGCGCCTCATAACCGGTTGCTACACACTGGTCAACAGCAGTACGCACCTGATCATCATCCTTGCTTACTAAATGCATAAAAATCGGATTGGAAGTGGTCCAGGGTGCAACTGTAGCATACATCTGCTGAATCATCAAACCCCTGCGTTCCCTGTCGTAGCTGTCCATCAGGAGTTCATGGGTGCGTGGCGATTTCATGACCTCCCCGGGTAAGAGGTCAACAGCTAGTACCTTTTCAGGATAAACTTCCAACACACAGGGAGTCTGGTAATTGTAATTTACCTGGGAGGTGTAAGTGGAATCGATCTTCCAGTGGGTAGTCTGGTCGCTGATATCATAACGCATAGCATTGTTGAAAGCATAGTTGGTCTCAACATACAGACCATGTTGTTTCTTCATCTGATCTGGACTGCCTACTACAGCGCTTTCTTCTTCAACCAAACCCAATGTTTCATTGATGATGCGATTAATGGTGATGCTATTGGTGGAGTTATTTTTAACTGTAACCCATTTCACTATAAGCGGTAATCCGTTGTATAATTCATAATTCACTTCTACTTCCACACCTTTCAGATGAGCCAATGATGAATTGAAGCGAAACTTGATCAATTTCCCTTTGGGCTGAACTGTGTTATAAGCCCATGTTCTGCGTTTCCAATTGATAAATGGCGTGAGATCAGTGACCTCCACCCCAGAATATTGAAAATCCGTTTCGCCAGACTTGAATCCATCGATCCATGATGGCATGAGGTATGCCTTTTCTTTTTGTCCGGTCAAACCACCAACTGCATACTGCAGACCATTGATGGTTACAACAGCTTCCGGCCTGACTGCCCTTAAAAGTTGTTGTCCGCTTGAAAGGTTCCTGAAATCAAAACAGGTCAGATTGGGTGATATCCTGAAAGTTCTCTTTACAAGTCCGTTATACAAGATAATATCCTTGCCATCTTGAGAAGAATATACCCCTGCTTTTTGAGTTGGCGCGTGGACGAGCCAATCTTTTACATTAGGTTGTTCAAGA
>JBDLTO010000421.1:0-7555 GCA_039805815.1 Bacteroidota bacterium
ATTATACAGACAGAACAACCTGTATTCTTTTCGGAGATGGTGCAGGGGCAGTTTTGCTGGAACCCGATACAGCAGGATACGGAGTGCTCGACAGTATCTTGAAAAGTGATGGTAGTGGGGGTAAATACCTCCACATGAAAGGTGGGGGTTCACTTAATCCGCCTTCAGCAGATACTGTAGCTCAGAAAATGCATTATTTGTTCCAGGACGGACAACCGGTTTTCAAATTTGCTGTAACGGGAATGGCCGACGTTAGTTATGAACTGATTCAGCGCAATAACCTCACCGCAGATGATGTTGCATGGCTTGTTCCTCACCAGGCCAACAAGCGTATTATTGACGCAACTGCCAGAAGGATGGGCTTGTCTGATGAGAAAGTACTGCTGAATATACAGCGTTACGGCAATACTACTGCAGCTACGATTCCACTTTGTTTGTGGGATTACCAGGGTCGTTTCAAGCGTGGTGACAACATTGTGCTTGCCGCTTTTGGTGGTGGCTTTACATGGGGGGCTACCTGGATAAAATGGGCCATATCATGATGAAGAACTTTAAGGGGTTCGGTTCCTTGGCTATTCATGCCGGTCATATACAGGATCCTATGTATGCCCACCTGACTCCGCTGTATGTATCATCCACCTATGTTTATGATGAAGCCGAACAAGGTATGCGCAGATTTTCTGGGCAAGAGCCAGGCTATATCTATTCCCGCTGGGGAAATCCAACGATGAGTGAGGCAGAGCGTAAGATTGCAGCGATGGAAACATACCGCATAGAAAAGTATGGACAGCCACTTGAGGCCATGGCTATACTTCATGCATCAGGTATGGCGGCTATTAGCTCGTTGTTCATGTCTACGCTGAAAGCAGGGGATAAAATCCTGACCCATTATTCTTTGTACAGTGGTACAGAGCAATACATGAAACAACTGCTTGAGCCATTAGGTCTGGATGCGGTGATCGTTGATCTCCGTGATCTTGAGCTGGCTGAAAAAATGCTTAAAGCGGATCCAAAAATCAAACTTGTCTATCTGGAAACCCCTGCCAATCCTACTTTGCAATGTGTTGACCTCCAGGCGCTTTCAATCCTTGCAAAGCAATATGGCAAAATAACTGCATGTGATAACACCTTTGCCACACCTTATTTGCAACAGCCTTTGAGGCATGGTATAGATTTTGTTGTGCATTCAACAACCAAGTTTTTAAATGGTCATGGAACAGCTATTGGTGGCGTGCTGGTGGGAACGGATATTGCATTCATGAAAACCACTGCCACCCGCACTCACCGTTTGCTCGGTGGGAACAGCAATGCTTTTGATGCTTTTTTACTGGTAAATGGTATGAAGACACTGGAAGTAAGGATGCAGCGCCATTGTGAAAATGCCATGCAGGTGGCAAACTATCTGGATAGTCATAATGCTATTTCAAAAGTAAATTATAACGGGTTGTCATCACATCCCGATTTTGCAATATCTGCAAAGCAAATGAGTCATCCCGGAGCCATGATGAGTTTCGAACTTAAGGATGGTTTTGATGCAGGCGTTCGGTTTATGAACAAGCTTCAGTTGTGCACGCGTACTGTTTCCCTTGGAACCTGTGACACTTTATTGTCTCACCCTGCTTCTATGTCTCACAGCTCGGTACCACGGGAACAACGACTTGAATATGGCATTACAGACGGATTGATAAGGTTAAGCGTGGGAATGGAAAATATTGAAGACATACTGGAAGATTTTCAACAGGCACTACCATGAATATCAGAAAAGCAGTAAAAGATGATTGTCCAGCTATGCTCGAACTTGTACGTGAGCTCGCATTGTATGAAAAGGCTCCGGATGAGGTAACTGTAGATCCTCAGCACTTTGAAGAGAGTGGGTTCGGTCAGAATCCGGTTTGGTGGGCTTTTGTTGCTGAAACCGATACAAAAAAGGTTGTTGGTTTCGCCCTTTATTACATCCGTTATTCAACCTGGAAGGGACAGGTCATGTACCTCGAAGATATTCTTGTTACAGAAAGTATGCGTGGTCAGGGGATTGGTCATCAACTGGTAGACCAATTGATTGAGGAATCAAAAGAAAAAGGGTTCAAGCGGATTGTATGGCAGGTGTTGGAATGGAATGAGCCGGCTATCAACTTTTACCGCAAATACAATGCAAAATTTGATCCGGAATGGGTTAATGTTATTTTGGATATCTGAGTGTTGTTTTTATTTCCAACCGGAAAAGGTTATTCAACTTCATCTTGCATTTTAATCGAATTCTGATTACTTTGTGCTCCGTATTCTGTTCATTGATTAACTGATTTCTTATATTAGTTAGAATCCAATTCTTGTGATCAGCTCCTATCAACAAGCAAATTCAGCTTGTTGAAAAAACAAGAAACTGTGCGTTCAATAAAACTTTTGCCCCTTATTTCATTTTCTTTTGTTCTGTTAACTTATTCTGTTTTCGGAAACAATTTTTCTATTGACAGGATGGAAGGGTTGAGATTTTCCACCCCTCCGGCTACAATCACTCAGCGGGGAAATACAACTACTGGAGCTGCTCAGAATAGGAACCTATCCATAAGCAAGCCGGTAGGCGCTGTTACTGGAGATATACTGATTGTAAATATTGCCTACCTGCGCAATAACGCAACAGCTACCAATCCAATTTTGGCTGGTTGGACCCTCATCAATGCCGCATGGTTAACAGACACAGATAAGGAAACCATAAGGGGTGCGGTTCTGTATAGAATTGTAACAGCTGCCGATGATGCAGTAACTACTTATACATTTGACCTCGGTGCAGGTACTGCCAATGCTACAGGAGGGATGGCAGCCTTCAGTGGTGTTGATCCGCTGATTCCATTTGATGCACCATTGGGCACATTAAATGTTTCTCAGGGGATTAAAAGCAATGCTGCAACGGCAGCATCAATAACCACCTCAACATCAGGGGCCGCATTACTCATGTTGACACAAGCAAGTGATAACATGAGTTGGAAAGATACCATTGGAACCTCAGGTTGCTGGCAGGTGAATGGCCCTGCTTATCTCAATGAATTCCTTGACTTGCCTTATAAAGTAAACTCTGCGAATTTTTCAGTGGGAGCAGCATGGGGAATTAAATCCGATCCCGGTCAGACTGGTGCAGGTGAAGTTTCATTTGTTGACCCTTTGGCAGCTAGAGACTTTGGCGCCATATTGATTGCACTCAAGCCATTAGATGCGGCACTTGTGCCACCTGCCGTCACAAGTAACCTGACTTTAAATAATGTTTATGGTGCGGGAAATACTTATCAGATTTCAGCGTCCAATTATCCCACTTCTTATGCGGCATCAGGTATTTCATCAGGAGTAACAATTGATGCATCAACCGGAGCGATTGCTTTTGCAAAAACAATACCAGTTGGCGTTCATTCCCTTACCATTTCAGCCTCCAATGCTGTCGGAACTGGAAGTGCTACCCTGATCTATACTGTAACACCTTTTCCATTAACGATAACTGCATCCAATAGCATCAAGTGCCAGGGGGTTAACCTGACTTTGGGAACAGCTTCTTTTACTGTAAATACTACCTTGCCAAACAGTGAGTTGGTTAGCAGCGTGTTATTGAGTTCGTCTGGCGCAACAGCTGATGCAACTGCCGGAACTTATCCCCTAATACCTTCTGATGCAACAGGTACATTAGGTTTTTCAGCCGCGAATTACAATATTACTTATTCAGCTGGCACGCTTACAGTTAAGCCGCTCAATGCATGGACCGGAGCTGTGAATGGTTCCTGGAATCAGACAGGTAACTGGTGTCTTGCAGGTACTGAAGTTCCTGGCGCAACTTCAGCAGTTGAAATCTGGCCAGAGGGAGCAACACTGGAAATTGATGCCTCCGTTGCTGCAGGAAGTATGCTTATCCGGGAGGGTGCAAGTGTGATTATGAGAACTGGGGGCAATTTGCAGTTGCATGGAAATTGGATTAATCAGGGTGGGTTTCAGGCAGAGACTGGAACCGCAGTTGTTTTAAACGCGGGCAACTTCACACTCGGAGGTAGCCGGCCAACAACATTCAGAAACCTGACATTGACAGGTGGAGGCGAGAAGTCAATAACTGGAATTATCAATGTAAATGGTGTGCTAAGTCTGAATTCAGGATACATCGTTGCTCCGGTCACTTTTCCCCTCACTATCAATAACAATGGATCGGTAGTAGGTGCCAGTAATCTTTCATTTGTAAAGGGTTATGTAAAAAAGATTGGTACCAATGGCGCAAGTAATTATGCCTTTGATTTTCCGATTGGTCAATCAGATGACATGATTTATGACCCTTTAAGGATAACTTTTCCAATAGCATCAACCACAGATGCATTTGTTGTTGGTCATCAACATACACCTTATCCATCAGTAGCAAAGCGGTTATACATCAAGACGCTGGCATCAGAGTACTGGGATATAATTAAGTCATCTCTTACTCATAATTCAAATGGGGTATCCATCAGGATTCACTATCATGTTACAGCCAATTCAGGTGGAGATGAAACAGGTTATTTTCCTGGTGCATTAACGCTGGCTAACTACAAGTTAGGGCATTACAATACAGATTCATCCCGGTGGGAGGTTGCAGTTACTGGAGCGTCAGTTATCAACAGGGTTGAAGCCGGCAGCGATATGACAAATGGATATCTTGTTGTTGACAACGTGCAACAATTCAGTCCTTTTGCCCCAATAGAGCTTGAGGCTTCAGCATTGCCGGTTATACTCAAAGGGTTCAGTGCACGCTCAGTTGGTGCCGGGCAGGTAAAGCTTCAATGGGAAACCCTGCAGGAGCAAATGAATAAAGGCTTTTGGATTGAGCGCAAGAGTGCCAATCAGGATAAGTTTGAGCGCATAGGATTTGTGCCATCAAAGGTGCCAGGCGGATCGAGTTACAAGCAAACCGGATATCAGTTCACGGATAATCCAATCGTGTCAGGAAAATTACTCTATCGTTTGGTACAGGAAGACCTGGATAGTAAATTAACTGTGGGTGAAGTCAAGAAGGTTGAACTGAATCAGGGTGTTATATTTAGTGTTTACCCCAATCCCAGCAGGGGTAAGGTGATTATTCAACTCTATGATCAAAGCAATGATTATGCGCTTGATGTATACGATGGAATGGGAAATAAGATTTCCAGTTTCAAAAAAGTTCCCAAGACAGGTTGCCAAATAGAATTACCCAATTCAGGAATATTTATTTTCCGTTTGACCAACCTGAATAGTGGTGAAATGCATATTTCCAGACATATTGTGCAACAATAGTGCTACTAGGATGTTCATCTGATTTCTTTTCATTAATTTTGCGCAAAATTCAGAAACCTCATGGCCGGTCAACTCAAAGAAGTCCGCAATAGGATAAAATCAGTCCAGTCAACCCAGCAAATCACCAAGGCAATGAAAATGGTGAGTGCCGCCAAGTTAAGACGTGCCCAGGATGCAATTGTCCAAATGCGTCCATATGCAAGTAAGTTGCAGGAGATGTTAAGCAATATCGTCAGCAACAGTGAAGGGGGAAGTAATATCTCGCTGGCTGAATCAAGAGTGGTGCGGAAAGCTCTGGTGATAGTCATAACGAGTGATCGTGGTCTTTGTGGCGCGTATAACGCCAATGTTCAAAAGATGGCTTTGGCGCTGATTGCAGAAAAGTATGCCTCAGTTCAAGCAGCAGGTAACCTCACTATCTGGGCTATTGGTAAAAAAGGTGCTGAATTTTTTCAAAAACGCGGCTTTTCTGTTAACACCACCTATAGGGATACCTTTCTGCAGCTTTCATTTGAGCATGTTCAGGTATGCGCTCAGGCTGCAGTGAAAGCATTCCAGGATAAGGAATTTGATGCCGTCGACATCGTTTACAGTGAATTCAGAAATGCGGCTACTCAGAGGTTTGTAGCAGAACAGTTCCTTCCCATCCCCAAGAACAAGCCTCAGGCTGGAAGCAGCAAGAAAGCAGATTTTATATTTGAACCAGATAAAGACCAATTGGTGGCAGAGTTGATGCCCAAAATTTTGAACACCCAGTTATTCAAGGCTGTTTTGGATGGTAATGCATCTGAACATGGGGCAAGGATGACTGCCATGGATAAAGCCTCTGAAAACGCCAATGAATTGCTGAAAACGCTGAAAATTTCATACAATAGGGCTCGTCAGGCTGCAATTACAACAGAACTTACTGAGATTGTAAGTGGAGCTGCTGCTTTACAAGGTTAGGTATGATGTTTTTGCCTTACATTTACGCCCGTTCATCCGGTAAACCCTGTGAACATAAGCAGCAATGGAAATAGCCAATCTGATAACCCATATTGAAGCGCTGGTTTTTGCCAGCGAAAAGCCACTAACATCCTTAGAACTTGTTGAGCTGATTAACAATGCCTTTGGTTTTCTTGATGATAAAATTGTTATTGATCAGGTAGAAACTGCCATCGAAGGGATAAGGGAAAAGTATAATGCTGAATTTTATCCGTTTGAGTTGCGTGAAAGTGGTGGTGGCTGGCAGTTTCTCACCAAGAGAAAGTATCATCAGACTATAGCACAATTGAATGGCGATAAGTTTTTAAAGAGACTTTCAAATGCCGCCTTGGAGACACTTGCGATAATAGCCTACAAACAACCTATTACCAAATCAGAAATAGAAGCAATCAGGGGTGTTAATTGCGATTATTCGATCCAAAAGTTACTTGAAAAAGAACTCATTGTGATTGCAGGAAGAAATGAGCAGGCAGTTGGGAAGCCACTCGTATACGCAACTTCAAGACATTTTATGGACTATTTTGGCATCAATTCAGCTGAGGAACTACCAAAGATTAGCGAAGTTCTGGCTGAAACGATGGTTGAACCAACTTTGGTTAATGCAGATCATTTTGATATGGAAGGCGGAACAGTGCATGTGGAAGGGGCAACTGAAGAGGGACAAACAATAAATAAACAGGGACAGGCAGAGAAGGAGTAAGGTAAACGTAGTGGAGTAATTGCAAGCAAAATAAGATGGGACCAAAACTGAACAACGACATTTTACTGAAGGCTGCAGCTGATTATGGTACGCCACTCTATGTTTATGACAAAGAAAGGGTAGTCTACCAGTACCAACAGCTCAAACAAGCATTTCAAAAAACCAATACACGTTTTTTTTATGCCTGTAAAGCCCTTACAAATGTAAATATACTCAAGGTGCTTGCTGAAGAGGGGTCTGGAATTGATTGCGTCAGTATGAATGAAGTGCGACTGGCATTGTTGGCAGGATTTTTGCCTGAGCGGATTATTTTTACCCCCAACAGCGTGGGAATAGATGAATACCTTGAAGCAACTGCCATTGGGGTGCACATCAATATTGACAACCTATCAGTTCTGGAAGCATTTGGTAATACTTTTGGTGAAAGTTACCCGGTGATAGTAAGGCTTAATCCGCATATCATGGCTGGTGGTAATCTTAAGATTTCGACCGGACACATAGATTCAAAGTTTGGTATCTCCGTTGACCAGGTAGATAGTATTCTTGAAATCATGAAGGCTACAAATCTTGTTGTGAAAGGTCTGCATCAGCATACCGGTA
>JBDLTO010000422.1:0-9016 GCA_039805815.1 Bacteroidota bacterium
CGTTGGAACGCATGCCTTACTGGCAAAAGATATCAAGTTCAAAGACCTGGGATTGCTGGTCATCGATGAAGAGCAGAAATTTGGAGTTGCACACAAGGAGAAAATCAAAACATTCAAAACCAATGTAGATTGTCTTACCCTTACGGCAACCCCCATTCCAAGGACTCTGCAATTCAGCCTCATGGGGGCGAGAGACCTCAGTATCATCAATACCCCGCCACCAAACAGGCAGCCTATTCAGACTGAGGTGATGGTGTTTAATGAAGACCAGATCCGGGATGCCATTTACTTTGAAACAGAGAGGGGCGGACAGATTTTCTTTATCCATAACCGGGTAAACGGACTATCAGAGATGGCTGCTATCATTAGAAGGTTATGTCCGGATGTAAGTGTGGGCTTTGCGCATGGTCAGCTTGAGGGGCATGAACTGGAAGAACGGATATTTGATTTTATTCACCGTAAGTATGATGTCTTGGTTTGTACGAATATTGTTGAAAGCGGTGTGGATATTCCCAATGTGAATACAATAATCATCAATAATGCCCATCAGTTCGGGCTCAGTGATCTGCACCAGTTGCGTGGCAGGGTAGGGCGGGGTAATAAAAAAGCATTTTGTTACCTCATGGCTCCACCTATCAGCACCCTGCCTTCAGACTCAAGGAAAAGGCTGCAGACGCTGGAGCAGCATGCTGAGCTTGGCAGTGGGTTTCAGATTGCCATGCGCGATCTTGACATTCGCGGAGCTGGCAATATGCTTGGTGGAGAACAGAGTGGATTCATGATAGAAATTGGATTTGAGATGTATCAGAAAATCCTGGATGAGGCTATCCGCGAATTGAAGCGCACATCCTTCAGGGATGTCTTTAAGGAAGAAATCAGCAAGCAGGATGATTATGTACAGGACTGTACCATTGATACAGATCTTGAAATCCTGATTCCGGATCAATATGTTGATCAGATAGCAGAGCGATTACTTTTGTATACCAGGCTTGATAATTGCCGTGATGAAGAAGAATTAAAGCGTTTTCATGCTGAGATGATTGACAGATTTGGACCAATGCCAGATTCTGTTGAAGATTTGTTTACTACCGTACGATGCAGGAGAATGGCAGTTGAAATGGGTTTTGAACGATTAACGCTCAAGCAACAGACGTTCAGGTGTTATTTTGTAAACAACCCGGATTCTCCATATTTTACATCAGATACTTTTAATGCCATTCTGTTTCATCTTCAACACAGAACCAACAAAAGCCACCTCAAGCAGGTTGGGAAAAATTTCATGCTGATAACAGAGCATGTTTCTGGTATGGATCAAGTATATAATCTGCTTCTGGCGATTCAAAATACAATCAGGGAAGAAAAAGAAAAGGGAGTTTTATAACTCCCTAATCCATATATTTCTGAAACTTACCAGATCACCATGGTCTTGCAAGATTAGAGGCTCTTTCATGCTGTGTGGCTTATATTCAGGGATGCCAATGTATTCAGAGCCTCCCCAGAGAGCTGCATTGTTCTGAACCAATACGCCATTGTGAATAACAGTTATCCTGGCCTGTGATTGCAATTTTCCGTCAGCAGCAAATCTTGGAGCAGTAAAAATAACGTCGTATGTCTGCCACTCTCCGGGTTTTCTGCTTGCATTTGCTAAAGGAATGAGCTGCTTGTAAATGCTGGCAGCCTGGCCGTTTGAATAGGTTTTATTTTCGTAGCTATCCAAAACCTGTAACTCATATTTGCCCATCAGGAAGATACCACTGTTCCCCCGTCCCTGGCCTTCACCTTTTACGACTGAGGGCGTTCTCCATTCTATGTGCAGTTGACAGTCGCCAAATCCCTGTTTAGTTGAGATGGTTCCAGACCTTGGTTTAACGGTCATGGCACCATTTTCGAGTGTCCACTCTACAGCTTTTCCTCCTTGACCTACCCATGAAGAAAAATCTTTTCCATTGAATAAAACTATCGCGTCTGAAGGGGCATCCTGCGCAGTAGCACCTGGTTTTACAATAGCAGGTACGGGATCCCATAATTCCGAAAGTTTGGGATCACCTGTGCGGCCTTGTGAGCAGGCAACTGAAATACTGGATGCAGATAAAGCAAGCAAAAAGAACTTTTTCATATCCTGTCTGTTGTTTTGTTGAATTGTTTGTGATTCAATTTACGAAAATTATCGTCTTGTCATTGAAACGGATAATTTTTATATTTGAACAAATCCTTCTATATGGTTTCAAAAATCACTGAGGGCATCAAAGTTATGGTGGAACAATTCTACCAGCCTGATTATTCGAATCCCGTTCAGCATGAGTTTATGTTTGCCTACCGGGTTACCATAGAAAATAACAATAATTTTCCGGTGCAGCTCCTGAAAAGACATTGGTTTATTCAGGATAGTAACACTGAGCAACGCGAAGTAGCAGGGGATGGAGTGATAGGTGTTCAGCCTGTAATTGCACCACAATCACAGTATCAGTATATTTCTGGTTGTAATCTGAAGTCTGAAATTGGACAAATGTTTGGTACATATCTGATGGTAAATATGCACAGCAGGGAACAGTTTTCAGTTAATATACCTGTTTTCCAGATGGAGGCTCCTTTTAAAAGAAATTGACCTTGCTATTGCAGCATGATGTAACTTTACATGTCTTCAAAAAGAAAAGGCACTGAAAAATGGGGTACAAAGTAACTTTCAACAACAAAAACAAGGTATTCTTCAACGCACTGAAAGCCGAGGTGGATGCCTATTTTGAGCGCAACAATCTTCAAAAAACAGGTAACTGGCGACTTTACGGCAAAACAATGATTCTTATACCTGGGGCCATTGCTATTTATACCACTCTGATGTTGTTGGATATGCACTGGGCATTGTCTTCTATCCTGTGGTTCATATTTGGATTGAATATGGCTGCAATTGGATTCAATGTGATGCATGATGCTTGTCATGGCAGCTTCTCCACGAAGAGTTGGGTAAATGAGATATTCGGTCTCACCAATAATTTTCTCGGGGGTAATGCATTCATGTGGAAACTGAAACATAATATTATTCACCATACTTACACAAATGTGGATGGAGTGGATGATGATATCAACAACATGCCTTTCATGCGTCAGTGTAGTTCACAGCCTTGGAAGCCAATGCACAGATTTCAAAGTGCGTATATGTTTATCCTCTACGGATTTACATCACTGTTTATGTTTTTCATGGACTACATAAAGTATTTCTCAAAAAAGATTTATACTACGCCTCTAAAGAAAATGAATCTGACAGATCATGTTATTTTTTGGGGAGGTAAATTGTTTTTTATCGCATTTTATATAGTATTACCAATCATGGTCCTTGGTTGGCAAGGATGGCTGGTTGGGTTCGTGATCAGTCAGGGTACGCTCGGATTAACCCTTGCACTTGTTTTTCAGCTGGCACATGTTGTGGAACATGCCGAGTTTGAAACTGCAGGTGTTGATCCAGTAAAAATCGAAAACGAATGGGCTATACATCAAGTCAAAACAACGGCGAACTTCGCTTTTTCAAATAAACTGGTAACCTGGTTTGTGGGCGGTTTGAACTACCAGATCGAGCATCACCTTTTCCCAAGAATAAGCCATATACACTATCCTGCTATAAGCAGAATAGTAAGGGAAACATGTGAGCAATTCGAACTCAACTATATCTATTTCCCTTCAACTAGGGCAGCCATAGCATCTCACGTCCGCTTTATGCATCAAATGGGGCAGAGGCCTTAATTTACCTGGGCTTATAACCCGAACCTGATAATATTTTTTGACCATCCAAAGCCAGCAATTCATCGATTGTTGTCTTTGGATTTTTTTTCATGTAAGCCCGAATAAGTTCTCTGCCTGTGAACAATGAAATGAATCCAGGTGATCCCAGTCCAAATTCCGGTGTTGATGGTCCGTCGTTTAGAAAAGATCTTGTTTTAAGTAAGTCTGTCTCAAAAAGAAGATTGTTTTCAGTAAAGTAGTTCCAGATGAATCCTTCTGATTGCTGGCAACCCTTGAGTTGTGCCTCCGTATAGCCCAACTTCAATGTTTCATCCGTATCAGGCAGGATAAGGTCTAACAGATACATGCGTTTTCCATGATCAGCAATGATGTCGATCATTTTAGCGCCCGGCTGCAGCGGAGCGTAAATGTCATCAATGATGTTTTTGATGCTGTTGACAGCAATGTAATCTGTTGTAAATCTTCTTGAAATATATTCTGGGTACAGCTCCTGGCCAGCCTGACTTTTATATAACATTGAATTGCTTCCAAGGTGGAGTTGTAAGCCAGCGCAAATAGCAAAATTAGTGATGATTTCTCCTGATCCGCCAGTAGCCCCGTAAGCAAATGCATCTATCGGACCCACAAAAGTGATGAACTGTTCAGGCAATTTGTATTCCGGGAAATAGTATTTGACGTAACGGAATGCCATTTTTAAATCCTGAGCGGCCTTTTCGACTTCTTTGTCCAGGGCTGTAGTGGAATCATAAATAGGTTTGTATTCCCTGATAAACTGTTTAATGAGCACTTCCCATTTCGCAGTATCGACACCGTTAAGCCCCAGAAGCCTGCCTGTAAAATCCATGAGAAAATTATGGTATTCAGAAGAACGGAGTGCTTCGAAACCTTGATTCAAATTATTGGTGTCCAATGAAAAAAAATCCTTTTCAAACCGTTTTACATCAAGTTTGATGTTTATACCGGAAACATCGGGTTTTTCAGGACCTTCCACACACGAATGGCTGATCATAACCATGCTTGAAATTACAATCAAAAAATTTGCTGATATTCCGCGTTTCATATTGATCTTATTGGACTTCAAATTTAAAGCAAAGCTGTCTATACCCGGAATTACATTTTGTTTTTCATTAAGTTTCATGTTTATTTCCCAATTTTGTTGGATGAAGGTCCTCATTGCGCAACAGAATTATCACATTGGAAATTTCGAGTCTAACAAGGCAAAAATGCTTGGGGCCATCGAGAATGCCAAACAGCAGGGTGCAGACCTTGTTGTTTTTTCAGAACTTTCCGTTTGTGGATATCCTCCAAGAGACCTGTTGGAGTTCAGTGATTTTATTGAACAATGTGAAAAAACCGTTCAGGAGCTTGCTGTAGCAGCTGACAATCTAGGCGTTATTGTTGGGAGTCCGGTAAGGAATCCTGATATCGCAGGAAAAGACCTTTTGAATGCAGCACTGCTGCTTCACCAAGGCCAGATATATGGACAAGCTTTCAAAACACTGCTTCCCAACTACGATGTCTTTGATGAATACCGATACTTCGAGCCTGCCAGCAGTTGGCAGGTTATACAGTTCAGGGGAATAAAAATTGCACTGACCATTTGTGAGGATATCTGGAACCTGGGAGACAATCCGCTGTACCGGATATGCCCGATGGATCAGCTTATTCAACAGGGGCCAGACCTGATGATCAATATTTCTGCATCACCCTTTGATTATGATCATGATAAAGACCGTGCTGAGGTGGTAAGGCGGAATGTAGAGAAGTATAAAGTGCCCATGATTTATTGTAATGCTGTGGGTGCTCAAACTGAAATTGTTTTTGACGGCGGAAGTATGGCTTGTAATGTGAATGGAGAAATCGTCAGTACACTAGGTTTTTTCAAAGAGGATTTCAGCATTGTTGATGTTGATGAATTGGTTCGGCCGTCTTGCTCGCTTGCCAAAGCTGATTATCTGCTGCTCAATCAAGAGATGCGCGTTACAAGGGCCAATGACCCCGATAGCATCATGCAGTATCTTACCGGCGAATCTAATATGGCGCAAATAAAAGATGCTCTTAAGATGGGCATCTCAGATTATTTTTCCAAGATGGGATTTAAGAAAGCCATTCTTGGAAGCAGTGGGGGTATAGATTCAGCAGTTGTCTTAACCCTTGCGGTAGAGGCCCTGGGTAAGGAAAATGTAACGGCATTGCTGATGCCATCCGGCTTTTCGAGCAGTCATTCTGTTGACGATGCTGTCAAGCTCAGCGAGAATCTTGGAAATCCATATCATATTATCCCCATTGAGCCTGTTTATAGTTCTTTTTTAGATACGCTTTCTCCTCTTTTTGAGGGAACTTCATTCGGACTGGCTGAAGAAAACTTACAGAGCAGGAGCAGGGGTAATATCCTCATGTCTGTGGCGAATAAATTTGGACATGTGTTGCTCAATACATCCAATAAAAGTGAGCTCGCTACTGGGTATGGAACGCTTTATGGAGATATGGCAGGAGGACTGAGTATATTGGGAGATCTATATAAAACACAGGTATATGCTTTAGCCAGGTTTTTAAATCTGAGTAGTGAGCTCATACCCGATAATATACTTACAAAAGCTCCATCTGCCGAGCTCAGACCCAATCAAAAGGACAGTGATAGCCTGCCTGATTATGAACTGCTCGATAGGATTCTTTATCTCTACATTGAACGCAGGATGGGGCCGGATCAGATTACTGAACTAGGTGCTGATGCGGTATTGGTAAGTCGGGTTCTTAAGATGGTCAACATCAATGAGTACAAGCGGAACCAGTTCTGTCCGGTAATAAGAGTAAGTACCAAATCTTTTGGTACAGGCAGGAGAATTCCCATCGTGGCAAAATACCTGTCATGAAGGGGGTAATTTATAAATCAACGGGAAGTTGGTACGTGGTTAAATCTGAGGACGGACATTTCTTCAATGCCAGATTAAAAGGTCGGTTTAAAATTGATGGTATCCGTTCTACTAATCCCATTGCCGTAGGTGATGAAGTAGCCTTTGAGATGGAAGATGAAGCAGAAAACCGGGTAATGATTCATGAGCTTTTCCCCAGGAGGAATTATGTGAACCGGGTATCACCTGCAAACAGACGATTACACCACATCATAGCCTCAAACATGGATCAGTCTCTGCTGGTAGCTACTCTCCGTGATCCCCGCACATCAGTTGGGTTTATAGACAGGTTCTTGGTCACGTGTGAAGCCTTTCACATTCCTGCGGTTATCGTATTCAATAAGGCAGATATTTATGATGAAGTTGATATGTTGTTGTTTGAAGAACGGAAACAAATGTATGAAGCCATTGGTTATACCGTTTTGCTTACTTCCGTTAAACAGTTTGAAAGTCTGGGTACATTAAAAGAGTTACTGCAAGATAAGGCAACCCTCATAAGCGGGCATTCTGGTGTGGGTAAGTCGAGTTTAATCAATGAAATACTTGAGGATGCAAATATCCGAACCAATGAGGTCAGTAATTGGAGCGGTAAAGGCATGCATACCACTACTTTCGCGGAGATGTATGACTTGCCTGCCGGAGGTAGACTTATCGATACGCCCGGTATGCGTGAATTTGATATTGCAGATATTGAAAAGAATGAATTATCACATTATTTTCCCGAAATGAGGGCATTGCTGAACGACTGTCAGTTTAATAACTGTATGCACTTCAATGAGCCGGGTTGTGCCATTAAAAATGCTGTAGTTGAAGGAAAAATTCATGAAGAAAGGTATGTCAGCTACTGTTCAATTTTAGACAGTATAAGAGGAAAGGTCTGGTAAAAAATCATTTGAACCAGCTGCTGTAAAGGGTATAATTGTTGGCAATTCTTTCAATTTCCCCACTTACTTTTTCTGGTGAGATATCTTTTACTTTTTTGGCGGGGACACCTGCAAATACAGATCCCGGGGGAATTACTGTTCCTTCGAGCACTACTGCACCGGCTGCAACAATAGAGTTACTCCCAACCACCGCCCTGTCCATTACAATCGCACCCATACCAATCAGCACGTTATCTTCCACCGTACAGCCGTGAACAATAGCTGCATGTCCGATGCTAACATTGTTGCCGATAGCTGTTGCGTGTTTTTCATAAGTACAATGGATGACAGCGTTGTCTTGTATGTTGACTTTGTCTCCAATCCGGATGGCATTCACATCACCTCTAACAACAGCATTAAACCAGATACTGCAGGAAGAGCCCATCACCACGTCTCCTACAATTGTTGCGTTAGGAGCAATGAAAGCATCTTCAGGAATAGTTGGGTGGACGCCTTTAACCGGGAGAATGACAGGCATATTTTTTTCATGAAGTTATTGCATAAAGCGGAACTTTGCAGCAATGAACCAGCGTGAACTTTTTTTGAGACATGTTGCCCAGACATCTGAAACACCGCTTGCTCTGGAAATTGTAAGGGCATCAGGTTGTATGATGTGGGATAAAGACGGAAAAGAATACCTTGACCTGATCAGTGGAATCAGTGTGTGTAATGTTGGTCATGGTAATGCAAGAGTGGTAGATGCAGTTAAAAAGCAGTCAGAACAGTACATGCACCTCATGGTTTACGGTGAATTGATATCCGCTCCACAGGTGCAATATGCAACCAGTATTACATCATTTTTACCTGAGACGTTGCAATCCGTTTACTTTACGAATTCAGGCGCTGAAGCCACAGAAGGAGCCATGAAGTTGGCCAAGCGCCTAACGGGTAGAACTAAAATTATTGGATTCAAAGACTCCTATCATGGATCCACCCAGGGTGCATTGAGTGTCATGGGAGATGAATACTGGCGAAATGCATTCAGGCCATTATTACCAGGCGTAGTGCACCTGGAGCATAACAATATAAGAGAACTAGATAACATTGACACAGATACAGCATGTGTGATTGCAGAGCCCATACAGGCAGAGCGTGGGGTAAAAACACCTTCAGCTGAATGGATGAAAGCACTCAGAGCTCGGTGTGATGAAACAGGAGCCTTACTCATACTGGATGAGATACAAACAGGGATGGGCAGAACAGGCAGCTTATTTGCCTTTGAGCATTATGATATTGTACCGGATATTCTTTTGCTCGGAAAAGCCCTGGGAGGTGGAATGCCGCTAGGGGCATTCATATCCAGTACAGATAGGATGAATGCTTTTACCAATAATCCTGTATTGGGACATATTACCACGTTTGGAGGGCATCCGGTTTGTTGCGCAGCAGGTTTTGCCGCATTTCAATTTCTATTGGATGAAGAACTGATAAACGGCGTTGGGGGAA
>JBDLTO010000423.1:0-2577 GCA_039805815.1 Bacteroidota bacterium
CAACAGCTTGGGTTGCAGACAAGGATAATTTGAAAAACTTTCTTCAAACAGGATCTGTTCTTACCAATTCTGTTGCATTTACGGGAAGTAATGAAAATGGTGATTTCCGTTTGGGTTACACCCGCCTTGACGAAAAAGGTATGATTCCAAATACCGACCTGAAGCGTAATTCACTTTCTTTTTCAGGGGGTTATAACCTGAGTGAAAAACTTACTGCAAAGGCTTATATTTCTTACATTAAAAGCAGTAGTGATAACAGGCCAAGTATCAGCTACGGAACTGAAAGTCTGATGTACCTCTTCAGTTGCTGGTTGCCGCCAAGTGTGAAAGTTTCAGATATGAAGCGCTTGTGGATGAATGGTGCTAATAACCTTCGTCAGTATGGGTTTAACTACAACTACCATGATAATCCGTACCTCACACTTTTTGAAAATACAAATGGTCAGTATTATGACCGTATCATCGGTAATGCTTCATTGCGTTATGCATTCACTGATTGGTTGAGTTTACAGGTTCGTGCAGCTACAGACTGGTCTTTGGAGAGAAGAGAGTTCCGCCGCACTTTCAGTACACAGCGTTTCCCATTCGGTCAGTACCGTGAGGTTAACCTGCTCAATGAAGAGTCCAACGCCGATTTCCTTTTGTCGTTCAATAAAGAGTTGAACAGCGACTTCAGTGTGAATGCCAATTTCGGCGGAAACCAAATGAGGCAGCTCAGCAAGTTTGATGAAGTTAATGCTGGTCAGCTCAATATTCCTGGAATCTATAACCTGACAAATAGCCGTATCCCGCTTCAGAATGCACAACGCACTGTAAACAAGCGCATCAACAGTTTGTATGGAGCTGCAGGTGTGTCTTTTAGAAACTGGCTTTTCCTTGATTTCACTGCCCGTAACGACTGGAGTAGTGCACTTACCTTACCAGAAGACCTGAAGGCTTTTGGCAGTGAAGACAATTCATATTTATACTCTTCGTTGGCATTGAGTGCCGTGTTGAGTGACCTTGTGACTTTACCCAAGGCCATCAGCTTTGCAAAAGTGAGAGGTAGTTTTGCACAGGTAGGTAATGATACTGATCCTTTCACCTTTACGCAGTCTTTTAATCCGAGTACTGCATTTGGAAATTTCCAGATATATGGCGAAACCAGCAGGCTTACAAACCTCAACCTGAAACCTGAAATCAGCAATGCCTGGGAGTTGGGCGCTGAGTTTAAGTTTTTCAAAAACAGAATCGGACTCGATGTTACTTACTATAACAGCACTACTTCAAACCAGATTCTGAATATTCCTTTGTCTATTACAAGTGGATATGACAGCCGCAGTATCAATGCAGGAAAAATCAAGAACTACGGATTTGAAGCGATGTTGAATGTTCAGGCAATCCGCAATAAAAATTTCAAGTGGAGCACAGATTTCAACTTTGGTGCTAACCGCAGTAAAGTACTTGAATTAAGAGATGGTCTTACAAACTTCGTGATGGCGAGTCGCCGTGTAACTGTTGAAGCTCGTGTAGGTGAGCGTATGGGAGATCTTTATGGTATTGGTTTCGCAAGGGTTCAAAATACAAACGCGAGTGCACCATACTATGATGCCTCTGGAAAATTTGTAGGCCAAATGGTATTTGATGCCAATGGTCGTCCAGTAAGAACCACCAACCGTATCAAATTGGGCAACTACAACCCTGACTTCCTGCTTGGTATCAACAACAGCTTCCAGCTTAAAGGTGTAAACGTAAGTTTCCTGTTTGACATCCGCAGTGGTGGTAGGATTTACAGTGAAACACAAACAGTTGGTCGCGAAGGTGGTATCACCATAGAAACACTTGAGGGAAGGGCTGATGGTTATGACCTTACAAAAGCAGGCAATGGTGTTGTAGGCAAGGGTGTGGTTTTTGTTGGCGGTGTTCCACAGGAAAATACCAAAAAAGTAACAGCAAGGGAATGGCACACTGCCTGGACTGGCGGGCGTGGTATCGCAGAAGGTGTAATGTTTGATGCATCTTTCATCAAATTGCGTGAGTTGCAGATCGGTTACAGCATTCCTGATAAGTTCTGGGGTAAGTTACCTTTCCGTGGTGTAAACCTCTCTCTGGTAGGCCGCAATCTTTTACTGTGGGACAGGGTTCCACATGTTGATCCTGAAAACATGAGTTATGCAGGTGGAACAGCATTGCCTGGTATCGAAAACATGTCAATGCCAACATCCCGCAGCTTTGGATTCAATATTAATGTGAAGCTCTAATCAACTCAAATTAAATTTTATGAAGAAATTATATGCAATTGTTCTTTTCGCTGCTATTGGGCTTGCCAGCGCATGCACCAAAGAGTTCAGTGATGTCAATACAGACAAAAATGTGCCTACTGCGGTAACCCCTGACTTGTTATTAAGTGGTGTGATACTTAATATCACTGGACAAAATGTAAGTAATGCATGGGGAATCGGCAACCTGGTGGCACAATACAATGCCAAGATTCAATTTGTAAACGAAGACAGGTATCTGTGGAATGAGCAGAACGGCTTATGGAATAGTGTTTACAGCAATTACCGTAACCTGCAGAATATCCTTACATCAGTGGGT
>JBDLTO010000424.1:0-3121 GCA_039805815.1 Bacteroidota bacterium
GTCATAAGGTTCTTCCAGTGACCGGCAGCACCGGTTTTTTCCAATGATTCCTGGATTACCGGCTTGAAAGCCGTTGTCAGGGAACTGCTGGTATTACTCCTGAGATAACCTGTGGCAGCCGTATCTGCACCGCGGAGAATGGAAAGCGCATCTTTAATGTCCATACCCCTGATTGCATCTGCGAAAATAGGCGCAGACTTCTTCACCGCTTCTTCCGCACCCCTATTCATGGTTAAAATAGCCTCATCCACTTTGGCACCCAGTCCGATACTGCGCAGAGTTTTCTCTACCCGTTGTGCTTCAGGAGGCATAACCACTTTATACAATGCATTTCCGAAGAATCCGTTTTCAGCCGACAATTGCGCAACGCCTTTTTCAACGCCTTTGGCAAGTGCTTCTTTGAGTCCTGCACCAATATCAGACTGACTGCCATCGACTGTATTCAGTCCGGCGGCCTGTTTGGCTTTATTCACAAGGGATTTCAGTTGCTGCGCAGGGAGTTGCATTGAAATAGATGCAAAAAACAATATAGCAAGAAAGTGTTTCATGGGATGATTTTGTCAGCAAAATTAACCGCTTCCAACGGGTTAACGATTTGCTGCCATAACATAGTTTTGTTAAAGCTTAAGGTGTTGAGATATTAAAAAAAATCAAAAAATCCCCTCCTGGCCAGGAGGGGTGCCGAGACAAATGAACGAAGTGAGTTTGTTGAGGCGGGGTGGTGGAATTGGATTTCAAAACCCACCACCCCGTCTCCGCTCCGCGGAGCCACCCCTCCTGACCAGGAGGGGAGTATTTAAAAAATCAACCTGAATATCAATCCGTCTTGATTTTACCCGTTTTAAGATCGTAAACCGACCCTTCTTGCATCATCTGAAATGGCCTGTAGACCCTTCCCCAGGCTTTCAGCTGCCCTTTCCAGTCGTTTTGGTTATATACCATTACATACGACTTCCCGGCCACGGAAAGGCTGTTTCCTGACACCACAGCGGCAGTTGATTCGTCTATGGCAATACCGAGGACTCCAGGATGCGTCTCCAGCACCGGAATCAGGTCGAATTGCCTGTTGCGCACCAGCACATGCTGATCGATGGCTGTATTTTTCAAAAACGACAAACCGGTGGGAAACTTAGTCTTCACGTGAGGGGTCTTCCGGTGGTCGCCGCCAATCAGCAGTGAACCCATGATGGTTGCCCCAGCCGATGTGCCCATGATGACCCCTCCCCGCTCCAGGAGTGCAAACATTTCCCTATGCAATTGGGTATTGGCATAAGCCTGTTCGAGGAGGTCCTGATCCCCACCTCCAAAATACAATCCCTTGGCCTTCCGCATGAGGGCAATCAATTCCTGATCATCGGCCCTCTTTTTATCACGGGTGTGGATGGTGTGGAGATTGGTAAATCCACGGGTAGAGAACTTCTGCAAATGTCCCCCTTCCCGGATATAATCCTCGTCGGTTGTGGCGGTTGGAATGACAACAACCGGTTGGTCTTTGCCACCAATGGAAGCTGAAAAAAGGTTGAAAAGGGTATCCGGTATATCCCCTCCGCCGATGATGATGAGTTTTCCCTTCGGAAGGAAGAATTCGTTATCCTGCGCTTGGACAGTCAACGACAAGAACACAACCAACAAAACAGACAATAACTTCATAAAAAGATTTCATTTAAAATTACAGGAGATGGGATGCAGTGCCTAAATTTAAGGCATTAACCACCTTCTTCAAATGAATTGCCCATGAACCGCCGTCATTTTGTACAAAACCTGTCGACAATTGCCCTCTTGCTCAACGGTAAAACCATCTTGGGAAATGAATTGCCCTGGATGGGCAACCGCAAGCCGCTGCTGCGTTTCGTGATTGCATCAGACCTACACTATGGCCAGCCTAAAACGGAATATGCCGCCATGACAGACACGGCGCTGACGCATATCAAAGCCATGCATACAGAGAACCCTTTTGCCTTTGGTGTTTTCAACGGAGATCTGGTGCATGATAACATCAGTTATTTTGGTGAGCTGCGCCAAAAAATCGAGACCGTCCCCTTCCCTTATTACGTTACCCAGGGAAACCATGATCTCGCAACCAAGGAACAGTGGGAAAAGGCTTGGGATCAGCCAATCAACTTCGATATCGTGATGGGTGATACTGTACTCCTTTTTGCCACCACCTCCAATGAAAAAGGCACCTACCTGCCGCCCGACATGCTTTGGCTGGAAGAACAATTCAAGAAACACAGCAAGGCTAAACATATCCTACTTTTCATCCATATTCCGCCCATCAAATGGACGAAACACGCCATTGAGTCGACACCGTTTCAAGAGCTGGTGAAAAAACAAAAAAACCTCCGGGCCGTATTTCACGGGCATGAGCATGATCAGGATGGCATCAAGTGGCAGGACGGTATTCCGAACCTGTTCGACAGCCATGTGGGTGGCAACTGGGGCACACCCTACAGGGGCTTCCGGGTGGTGGAAATGCAAAAAGATGGTTCCATACTAACTTGGATCATGAACCCCACAGAAAAAATCAATGTGGCGGAGATTGATCGGGTGAAAGCTTGATTCAGGATGAATATCAAGAATATTACGAATTCTTTACCCTAAAAAACTCCCCTCCTGGACAGGCTTGTCAACCTAAGGTTGAAGGGGAGTATATTGGAACAGTTCTGAAAAGTTTGTAATAACTCACAAAAAGATGTAAAAATGAAGGCCTAAAAAACACCCCTCCTGGACAGGAGGGGTGGATTCCGTGAGCGAAGCGAAACGGAAGACGGGGTGGTGGATTACAACATTCAAGAATTATTCTATCTGATGGAGTAAACTGCAATTACAGCACTAAAACAAATAAGGTTGTTTTTACTTTTTTTATTGAGAATTCCACCACCCCGTATCCGCTTCGCTTAGCCACCCCTTCTGTCCAGGCTTGTCAACCTAAGGTTGAAGGGGAGTATATTGGAACAGTTCTGAAAAGTTTATAATAACTCACAAAAAGGTGTAAAAATGAAGGCCTGAAATACTCCCCTCCTGGACAGGAGGGGTGCCGAGACCGATGAACGAAGTGAATCGGACGAGGCGGGGTGGTGGAATTTTTATTCAAGAAATGCTGCTGAAATTGTTTTCAGAA
>JBDLTO010000425.1:0-5541 GCA_039805815.1 Bacteroidota bacterium
GATTTTCATTAAAAATTTCACCTGCAGGTATAAATTCAAAGAAAATACCTGAGTCAGTATTCAGTAGAAGACCTTCCTGGTCTCGCGTATCCTGAAAAGCAAAAAAGCCTTCTGATGCAGGAAAGGTTTCAATGGTATCAACTTCTCTTCCTATGCTGTCCATCAATTTTGACCTGTAAGGCTTAAAGTTAACCCCTCCATGCACCATTACACTGAAATTGGGGAAAAGCTCACCTACCCGCTTTCCGGTTTTGGCAGTCAGCCGGTCAAAATACATTTGCATCCATGGCGGAATACCACTTATCAAGGTCATGTCTCTCATAACCGTCTCCTCAACTATCTTATCCAGTTTTGTCTCCCAGTCCTCAATACAGTTCGTTTCAAAAGCCGGTAATTGGTTTTTTCTGAGATAGCCTGGGATGTGGTGGTTAACAATACCACTCAACCTACCGGTAGGAATTCCCCCTATCCTGTCTAATGTAGGAGAACCAGATAAAAAGATCATATTTCCCGATGCGAAGTCAGCGTTACCTGAGGTAGCAATGTAGGAAAGCAATGCATTACGCGCAGTATTGATGTGATTTGGAATTGAATCTGCTGTAATGGGTATATACTTCGCCCCTGATGTTGTGCCAGAAGTTTTTGCAAGGTATATTGGCTTCCCGGGCCACAAAACATTGTGTTTACCCTCTTTTATTTTTTCTATGTAAGGCCTGAATCCTTCATAATCCCTGATTGGGATAGCATCCTTAAATGATTGATAGTCATTTACCTCAGCGATATGATGCGCCTTTCCAAACTCAGCTTCTGCCCCTTTTTTTATGAGGTCCGTCATAATTTTATGCTGATCCTGCCTTGCTGTATGCATTGCACGTTGAATTTTCCGCTGGATGATACCTGCGAATGGTTTGGCGAGGTATGACTTAATTTTCATGGTCTCAATTATGGGTGGCAACAAAGATAATCTTCGGTTTTCATAACCAATTCATTGGATTTGAATTAAATTTGTTTATAAAGTTGGGGGAAAACCAATTTATCCTTACCTTTGCCGTCCTAAATTTTGAATTATCATGTTTGCAATTGTAAAAATCGCAGGTCACCAATACAAGGTGGAAGCAGGACAACAGCTCTACGTTTCTCATATTGAAGGTAATGCAGGCGACAAAATTGAAATCCCGAGTGTATTGTTGGTAAGCAACGAAGGTCAACTCACTGTTGGCAAAGATGTTACTGTAAAAGTGAATGCAGAAATCCTCGGAGAGAAGCAGGGAGACAAAGTAATTGCATTCAAGATGAAAAGAAGGAAGGGATTCCGCAAGAAAATTGGTCATCGTAAACTTTATACCAAGATCAGGATTGAAAGCATTGCCTGATTAAATCACTAAAAATTAAAAACTCAGCGTCATGGCACATAAGAAAGGTGAAGGCAGTGTAAAAAACGGAAGAGATTCCCACAGTAAAAGACTTGGCATCAAGATTTTTGGTGGTCAGCCTGCTGCTTCAGGAAATATCATTCTCCGTCAGCGTGGCACTCAATACCACCCTGGTAAGAATGTAGGTGTTGGTAAAGATTTTACCATTTTCGCAGTTAGTGATGGTGTTGTTGAATTCAGGAAGACTAAAAATAACAAAACCCTCGTTTCTGTAAATCCGGTGGTAATAGCCGGATAAGCATACAACAGAAAAAGAATTTTTTGCTGAATAGAAAACTGTTTCTACATTTAGCCTGAAATTCTTTTTCCTAACCATTAAATTCTAAACAAAATGGCAACTGCAAAAAAAGCCGCTAAGAAAGCTGCACCTAAAAAAGCTACTGCTCCTAAAAAGGCTGCTGTAAAAAAAGCCGCTCCCAAAAAAGCTGCTGCTAAGAAAGCTGCTCCCAAAAAAGCTGCTGCTCCTAAGAAGGCTGCTGCTAAGAAAGCCGCTCCGAAAAAAGCTGCTGCTCCTAAGAAGGCTGCCGCTAAGAAAGCCGCTCCAAAAAAAGCTGCTGCTCCTAAGAAGGCTGCTGCTAAGAAAGCTGCTCCAAAAAAAGCTGCTGCCCCTAAGAAAGCCGCCGCTAAGAAAGCTGCTCCAAAAAAAGCCGCTAAGTAAGATTACTTTCATTGAGAAGTATATTAGTCCCGCATTATGCGGGACTTTTTTTTATTCATGAGACTGGTTTATTTTCGCTGACAATCCTGAATTATATGTCCATATCAAATGCTGCTATAGCCGATATTTTCAACTTATTGAGTAAACTGATGGATATTCACCAAGAAAACAGTTTCAAATCCAAATCATACAGCAGTGCGGCATTTGCTATAGATAAACTATCTGAATCACTATGTACCCTCGATAAAAATCAAATTCCTCTTTTAAATGGTATAGGTGTATCAACAGCGGGAAAAATTATCGAAATACTCAATACCGGTAAATTGGTTCTGCTGGAAGAGCTGATATCCAAAACACCAGCAGGCGTATTGGATATGCTACAGATCAAGGGGCTGGGACCAAAAAAAATTTCTACTATCTGGAAAGAGATGGGTATAGAAAGTGTTGGGGAACTCCTTTATGCTTGTCAGGAAAACAGGCTAACCTTATTCAAGGGTTTTGGTGAAAAAACACAGAAAAATGTTGCCGATGCCATTGAATTTATTATGCGTCATCAAGGACATTTCCTTTTTGCTTCAGTGGAAACCTATGTGCATCAAATACAGGCAGTTTTAACCGGTAAGTTTCCTGAATCATATATAATGGTTACTGGCGAATTTGCCAGGCAAATGCCTACACTTGAAAAAATAGAATGGCTAACAAGTATACAAAAAGACACATTAGTTGAATGGCTAAAAAGCCAAGGATTTGACATTATTGAAACAGCAGCAGATAGCTTACTGGCAAATAACAGGGAAGGAATCCCGTTAAAGTTTAATATAGTCAGTGCAGCTGAATTTATGCCCGCATTATTCAGACAAAACTGCTCGGAGGAATTCCTCGAAGCATTCAGCAGGCAATACCCCAATGCGATAAGTAATATTTCAAAAGAGGAAGATGCATTTTTAAATGCAGGAATCTCTGTATTACCAGTCTTCCTGAGGGAGTCAGCAAAACAGCTGACTTTATCAGATGAATTCATTACAAACATTGTAACACCAGGAGATATAAGGGGAATCATACACAGCCATAGTAACTGGAGTGATGGAAGTAACACATTGGAAGAAATGGTCAGGGCTTGTATTGCAAAAGGCTATGAATACCTGGTAATCAGCGACCACAGTAAAACGGCTTTTTATGCAAATGGCTTATCAGAGGAAAAAGTGCGGGCACAGCATCAACAAATTGATGAGTTAAACCACAAATATGCTCCTTTCAGGATTTTTAAAAGTATTGAAAGTGATATTTTAAATGATGGAGCGCTTGATTATCCTGATTACATCCTTAAAACTTTTGATTTGGTTATTGCATCAGTGCACTCAAATCTTAAAATGAGTGAGGAAAAAGCAATGCAACGACTAATTAAGGCAATTGAAAATCCATTTACAACGATACTCGGACATCCAACTGGAAGGCTTTTACTCAGTAGGAACGGTTATCCACTGGATCATGAAAAAATCATTGATACCTGTGTAGCCAACAATGTAGTCATAGAAATCAATGCACATCCAAGGAGGTTGGATTTGGATTGGAAATGGATAGGAAGGGCACAGGAAAAAGGTGCTATTTTATCCATCAATCCTGATGCTCACCATGTAGATGGATTTGATGATGTTCGTTATGGTGTGCTGGCAGCTCAGAAAGGCGGATTACAAAAACAAAATAATTTATCATCCTGGAGTCTTGAAAAACTGGAAAAGCATTTACAAAGATGATGATTCCTTTTTGACCTTATCCCATATGCTGTCCAATTCAAGCAGGTTCATATCAGTCATTTTTTTACCACTTGCAGCAATTATTTGCTCCATACCTTTAAACCGGTTCATGAATTTTTTATTGGCCCGGGTCAATGCATTATCTGCATCAATTTTATTGAATCGGGCAAAGTTTACAATTGAGAACATCAGGTCACCCAACTCTTCTTCAAGCTTTTCGCTACTTGTGCCTTCTGCATATAAACTCGTGCCTTGTGCCTCGTGCCCTGCCTTCGGCAGGCAGGCTTGTGCCTCCTCCACCTCCCCCATTTCCTCTTTTACCTTCTCCCATACCTGATCGCTATTTTCCCAATCAAAACCCACCTGACTGGCTTTTTCCTGCAAGCGCATAGCCTGAACCAATGCTGGCAGTGCACGAGGAACACCACTCAACACTGAAGTTTTACCTTCCTTAAGTTTCAGGTTTTCCCAGTTGCGTTTGACTGTTTCCTCGTCTTCTGCAACCACATCACCGTATATATGTGGGTGGCGGTAAATGAGTTTTTCACAAATTCCATTGATAACATCTTCGAAACTGAATTGCTGCTGTTCAGTTCCGATTTTGGTATAGAATAAAATGTGAAGGAGTATATCACCGAGTTCTTCCCTGATACCCTTCCAATCGTTATCAGTAATTGCATCCGCCAGTTCATGGCATTCTTCTATGGTGAGCTGCCTAAGCGACTGAATAGTCTGTTTCTTATCCCATGGACATTGCTCCCGCAATTCATCCATGATTTTTTCCAATCTTTTTATCGGGTGTTCAGTCATTTCTTTTTGTATTGTCTGGAAAAGTCGAGCAACTCAATTTGCTTAAAATCTATTTCCTGGCCCTCGCTTTGCAATGCTATGAAACCTTCTTTTAATAGTTTACCATCAATTTTTAATGCAGGATTATACCCGTTTGCAACACCCCCTCCAATTTGTGGTTTTGAATATTGCAGAACGGTATCTCCATTAATCAGGTGAGATACAAGAGAATCTCCTAAAACTATCAACTCTGCATGTACCCATTGATCCCCATAGTACGTTTTTGAACTGGAATTGATGCAATGCCGTGGATCCACCCTACCCCTGAAAACAACATCCGTTCCAGGAGAACACATATTCCCTGTCGGCCTGGCCAAACCGTCGTCCAAACCACCAAGTAATTGCATTTCAACAGATATGGGCCAGTCTTGTTCTTTAAGTATTGTTTTTGGATCCTGAGAATGATACATGATACCCGAATTAATTTTAGTGTAAGATGGGGCATCCTCCCGCCAGATACCTGTAAATCGGTAATCAAACCGCAGTTTGAAATGGGAAAAAGGCTTGTTGAAGAAAAGGTGCCCATACCGATTATTGAAATGGTCATAGGCATCATATCTCACTTTAATCATCCCGTCTTCAGCCCTGAAAGTATTGCCATAATTGTCTCCTACCTCATGATGAAAGATTTTGACAGTCCAGTTGCTCAGGTCTTTCCCGTTGAAAAGGCTGATCCACTTTTCCTTTGGCGGAGTCATCAATGCCATCGTGGCCAACAATCCGATGCAACCCAAAAATAGTTTGGCTTTATTGTGTTTCATGCAAAGGAAGTTACGTCAGAATTGTCTGAATCAGCGTTTTATCAAGACGATTTTCCTTTAAAAATCCATTTATATTTTCCTGCTTC
>JBDLTO010000426.1:0-6048 GCA_039805815.1 Bacteroidota bacterium
ATATACAATGGTCACCATGCAGAGAAGTCTGTAAAAGATATAAACAGAACAAGCAGGGAGTTGAAAGAGTTGCAGTATGAGTTTAAGATGGTCAGGAGTGAGTGGATGTTTATGACCAAGCAGTCGGAGGTTGTTGAAGCGGTGAAAGGGCAGGGGTTAAAGGAAATATCAGAACCGCCAGTGGTGCTTGATAAAGCCTTACGAAAAGCGAATAAAACTTTGAAATAGTTGGAAGCAAAAAAAGACATATTGTGGCGTAGTTACCTGGTTTACCTGCTCATGCTGGTGATGGGTGGAGGTATTGTTGCCAAAACTGTGTTTATTCAGCAGTCTGAAGGTGCTTACTGGCGTTCATTAAGCGATAGTTTGCATCTTCAATATCGTGAAATGGATGCAGAGCGGGGTACAATATTCAGCGAGGATGGCAGGATGTTGAGCAGTTCGATACCTTTTTTCGATATCTATCTTGATTTTGGTTCAGCGGGTGTTCAACAAAAGAATGGCAGTTTTTTCAAAGGTCATTTAGACAGTCTTGCGCTTCAGCTCGCTGAAATATTTGCCGATGCTTCTGTTGCTGGTTACAGGCGGGAATTGATGGGTGTGTTTAACAGGGGAGAGCGGTATTATTTATTCAAACGGAACATCGATTTCAATCAGTACCGCTCCCTGCGAAAAATTGATTTTATTGCAAAGAACAAGAACCGGAACGGTTTCATTTTTGTAGAGAAGGAGAAGCGAATGGCTCCATTCGGGCTACTGGCAAATAGAACAATAGGTTTGTCTAGAGAATACCTGAATGAGGATGGTAAGTTGGTTTCAATCAATGTGGGTTTGGAAAGGACCTACGACAGCTTACTTAGGGGGGTTACCGGTAAAAGATTGGTTAGACGCATATCCGGTGGGGCATATGTGCCGGTTGAAGGCCAGGAGATAGAGCCGGAAAATGGAAAAGACATCCTTACAACACTTGATATCAATATACAGGACATTGCGGAGCAGGCATTATTAAAGGCATTGCAGGAAAACGAAGCTACAACTGGAACCTGTATTGTTATGGAGGTTAAGACGGGTAAAGTTAAAGCAATAGCTAACCTGGGCAAACAGGCAGATGGTGGTTACAAAGAGGATTTTAATTATGCTATAACCCGATCAGAACCTGGATCTACATTTAAGCTGGTTACCATGCTTGCTGCCTTGGAAGATAAGTTTATAAACCTGAATACACCTGTCAATCTCGAAAATGGCAAATGGCTTTATTCTGGCAAACCGGTTTATGACAGTGAGCGGCATGAAGAAAATGATGTTACTTATCTGCGTGCATTCGAGCTTAGTTCAAATGTAGCGATGGCCAAGTTGGCTGTGAATTATTATGCCAGGGATCCACAGCTTTTCCTGAAGCACCTTGAAGAGTTGAATCTTACTTCACTGTCTGGAATTGATCTTACAGGCGAGTCATCACCTTTAATCCCCAGGCCAGGACAATCAGGATGGAGTAGTATCGCAATTCCCTGGATGTCTTTCGGCTATAATATTTCTATAAGTCCGCTACAGACGCTCATGGTATACAATGCTGTAGCCAATGAAGGCAGGATGATGAAACCTTATTTGGTAAATGCGGTAGTAAAAGATGGCAAATCAATAAAAGAGGTAATCCCGGTTGAATTAAAGAAAGCCATTTGTAGTCCCAATACCCTGCAGCAATTGAGGACTTGCCTCGAAGGGGTATTGATCAATGGCACAGGGAAAAGCCTTCGTTCTCCCTATTATAAAATTGCCGGAAAGACCGGTACTGCGCTTGTTGCCAATGGGAAAAAGGGGTATAGTGAGCGCATTTATCAGTCTTCTTTCGCGGGCTATTTTCCGGCGGATGCTCCAAAATATTCCTGTATTGTAGTAATAAAAAACAAACCCTTTGCGGCAAAATACTATGGTGCCGCTGTTGCAGGTCCAGTATTCAAAGCCATCTCGGATAAGCTCATGACAGTAGATCAGGAGATGTATGCCAGTTATGCCCATCATGCAGATCAGGATAGTTTAGGGGGTGCATTTAGTGGTTCTGCTCCTGATTTCAAAATGATAGCAAAGCATACCGGTATGAAGTTGAATGACGTGGGCCGCAATTCAGCATGGGCCAGGCTTGAAACCGGAAAGAAGATGGCAAAAGCCGAGGCATTACCTGCCAAATCCGGAATCATGCCAGAATTACGGGGATTTGGATTAAAGGATGCACTTGAATTATTGGAAGAGCAACAGCTTCAAGTGATAGCTGTTGGTAAGGGAAAAGTAAGCAGACAATCAATTCCTGCTGGTACTCAGGTTTACAGGAGGCAGACGATATACCTTGATCTTGGTAATAAATCAGATAGATAATGGCATTGCTACAAGACATATTATACAAGGTAGGCATAAAGTCATTGACTGGCCGGACTGATTTGCAGATTACTGATTTGCAAATTGATTCGAGACATGTGGGAAATGGTTCTTGTTTTATTGCCATTAAAGGTGTGAGTCAGGACGGACACGCATACATTCAAAATGCCATTGAAAAAGGTGCAATTGCTGTTGTTTGTGCTGATTTGCCTGCCGAAATAAGTGAGGGTGTCACATATGTGCAAACTACTGATACGGCAAGTGCAGCTGGTATCATGGCTCATGCTTTTTACGGAGAGCCTTCCAAAAAACTCAAATTGGTTGGTGTAACCGGCACAAATGGAAAAACTACAGTAGCAACATTGCTTTATAAGTTGTTCATGTCTTTGGATGTTTTGAGTGGACTCATTTCAACTGTGGAAAATAAAATTGCAGATGAGGTAATCGCTGCATCACACACAACACCAGATCCTGTTTCTCTCAATGCCTTGTTAAGGAAAATGGTTGACGCCGGTTGCAGTCATGCTTTTATGGAAGTAAGCAGTCATGCTGTTGACCAACGCAGGATAGCCGGACTGCATTTTACTGGAGGAGTATTTACAAATATTACACATGATCACCTGGATTACCATAAAACTTTCGATGCCTACATAAGAGCAAAGAAAGGGTTTTTCGATAGTCTTAAATCGAGTGCTTTTGCCATTGCAAATATGGACGACAGGAATGGTGCTGTTATGCTCCAAAACACTGATGCGGATAAGTTTTATTACAGCCTCAAATCTGTTGCAGACTTCAAGGGTCGCATCATTGATAATAGTATGACAGGTTTACAGATGCTTGTCAATGAAATGGAAGTGCACTTCAGGTTGATTGGTGAATTCAATGCTTACAACCTTTTGGCGGTATATGCAGCAGCCATTTGCCTGGGCGAGGATTGCCAAGATGTGCTAACTGCCATGAGTAACCTCACCGGTGCAGAAGGAAGATTTGATTGCATAAAATCCGTTAATAAGCAAATAACAGGAATTGTGGATTATGCTCATACACCTGATGCCTTGTTGAATGTGCTGGCCACGATTAAGAAAATGCAGCAGGGAGGTGAACAAATAATAACCATTGTTGGCTGCGGTGGTGATAGGGATAAATCGAAACGTAAGTTAATGGCAGCTGCTGCGGTTGATTTCAGTAACAAGGTCATTCTTACATCAGACAATCCGCGAAGTGAAGATCCTCTTGCCATAATCAATGATATGCTGGAAGGGGTTGAACCCGGAGCAAGACTGAAAGTATTATCCATACCAGACAGGCGTGAGGCAATAAGGACTGCCGTAATGATGGCACGTGAAGAAGATATTCTGCTTGTTGCGGGTAAAGGACATGAAAAGTATCAGGAAATCAGGGGAGTTAGAACACCATTTGATGACAAACAGATTTTGACTGAAACATTCATTGAATTTAAAAAGTAGGAAACATGTTGTATCAATTTTACCAATGGTTGCAGCAGGCGGGTTATCGGTTTCCGGGAATCGGACTATTTCAGTTCATTACTTTCAGGGCAATGATGGCTGTATTGTTATCATTGGTTATCACCATGGTTTTTGGAAAGCAAATCATCAATAAGCTCCGTAGTCTGCAGGTGGGTGAAAGTGTTCGAGAGCTTGGGTTGCAGGGTGAGGAGCAAAAGAAAGGTACACCCACTATGGGAGGCTTCATCATATTGATGGGCATACTGATTCCAACACTGCTGTTTGCCAACCTTGAAAAAGTATATATTCAGTTGTTATTGCTGAGTACAATATGGCTTGGTCTTGTTGGTTTCGTGGATGATTACCTGAAGTTGAGGGCTAAAAGGTTGGCACAGCAAAAGGGTTTACAATTTCAAAAGAGTAATAAGGATGGATTAGCGGGCTGGTTTAAGGTGCTTGGTCAGGTTGGATTGGGTATCATCATCAGTGCTACTTTGTTATTCAATGAAGAAGTAAGTGTAATGCGCGAATATAAAGGTGAGAAAAAGCCTGTTGGTGCAAGTGAAATACGTTATCAGGGAAGTGTTCGCTATTTTGTAAAGGCCAATGAACCGGTAACCACAATACCTTTCATCAAGGAGCATGAATTCAATTATGCACGCTTGCTTCCCGAATCGATACGTCAATATGGCTGGGTGGTTTATATGCTTGTCATCATATTCATTGTCACTGCTGTTTCCAATGGTGCCAATATCACAGATGGTCTTGACGGACTTGCTACAGGTGTATCAGCACTGATAGGTGGGTGTCTTGGATTGTTTGCTTATGCAAGCGGCAATCTTGTACTTGCTGATTACCTCAATATTATGTACATACCTAACCTTGGGGAAGTTTCCATTTTTATTGCGGCAATGATCGGCGCCTGTATTGGATTTTTATGGTACAATGCATATCCTGCTCAGGTTTTTATGGGGGATACAGGGAGTTTGGCACTCGGAGGAATTATAGCAGCACTTGCTATTATTATCAGAAAAGAATTGTTGATACCATTTTTCTGTGCGGTATTTCTTGTTGAAAACCTGAGTGTCATGCTTCAGGTTGGATATTTCAAATATACCAGAAAAAAATATGGTGAGGGAAGACGTATTTTTTTAATGAGTCCCTTGCATCACCATTATCAGAAGAAAGGGTTTCATGAAAGTAAAATTGCGGTCAGGTTTTGGATAGTAACCTTATTGGTTGTTGTATTCACCATTATGTCATTGAAAATCAGGTAGTATAAGTAATAAAATAATTCAGTGAAGAAACGAATTGTCATACTAGGGGGAGGAGAAAGCGGCATAGGTGCAGCATTGCTTTGCAAGCAGCAGGGCTATGATGTATTCGTTTCTGACGGAGGTAAGATCAAATCTACCTATGAAGATGAGCTTATCACTAATCAGATAGCCTATGAATCAGGATCTCATTCGCTTGAAAAAATCTTGAATGCGGATGAGGTAATGAAGAGCCCCGGCATACCACACAATAACGCTGTAGTGAAGCAAATTATTGCAGCAGGAATACCATTAATCAGTGAAATGGAACTTGCATACCGCTACAAAGGTGATAGTATGATTATTGGTATTACGGGGAGTAATGGAAAGACAACAACAACATCATTGATTTACCATATATGTCTTACTGGCGGCATGGATTGTGCCTTAGTCGGTAATATTGGTTACGCAATTACAAGACAAATAGCAACCAGTCCCAAACCCCTCTATGTAGCGGAGATAAGTAGCTTTCAGCTTGATGATATCAAGTCTTTCAGGCCTGATATTGCCGTACTCACGAACATCACAGAAGATCACTTGGATCGCTATGATTATCGTTTTGAAAATTATATCTCATCAAAATTCAATATCACTAAAAATCAAACGGGCAAGGATTTTTTTATATACAACGCAGATGATCCCGTTACAATGAAATACCTGAAACAATTTCCAATTCATTCCCAATCATTACCAATCAGTATGCAACAAGAAGTTCCGAAGGGTGCATTTATTAAAAACGATTCAATGCAAGTCAAACAAGGAGAAGATTTCGCTATGAACATTTTAGACTTTGCCCTGAAGGGTAAACATAACCAGTACAATACGATGGCTGCAGCCGTTGCATCATCTGTAGTGGGAATTCGTAAAGACAGAATAAGGGATGCTGTTGCTTCCTTTGA
>JBDLTO010000427.1:0-16119 GCA_039805815.1 Bacteroidota bacterium
TTGCTCTTTGGTAATCCATCAATGCCCAATAATTGGCAGCGATGGCTTGGTAAGAAATCAGTTCTCCTTTTGTCCAGTTAATTTTTTTGGAGAGATTGAGGGCAGAATCTCCGAAGAGAAGACCTTTCGCTGGATTGATCGCAAAATTTTTAAACGCAGTATCCCGTAATAGTATGACGGTTAGTGAGTCGCCAAGAGAGGGACCAGCACTGGCATGAATACCAAACGAGAGGTAAAAACTAAGAAATATGGCAATGGGTATTTTCAAGGTAAATTAAAAAGTAAATATACAGGCAATTCTCACAATGCCATTAGGCTTGACATTTACTCAAAATAACTGCATTTCACTATCTAAAACCTTCCATTCACTTGTTTTCAAAAAAGTGCATTCAAAGGGTTGTTAAATTCATGACAGTAAAACCAAACCACCTAACTGTATGAAAACACGCCCAGTAAACCTTGTCAAGTGCTTTTCGCTGATCCTCCTGTTTGGCTGGGTACAATTTAGCGCAAAGGCACAGCAGCAACCGGAGCTTTCTTATCCTACATCAGTCAACGTGTATAAAAAGGGACAGGGCATTCCAATGCTCTCTCCAACCCTGATCGGTTCCACGGCAAGAGGGGTGTATGGCAGGACCTCCAGCATTGCTGGATTGGGAATATCCTGTCTATGTGACGGGACTCCGCAGCAATCAGGGTTTGCACATCCATACGATCTTGTATATGATTCAATCGGAAATCTCTTTATTGCAGATTATGATAACCACTGCATCCGGAAAATGACGCCGGAAGGGGAGGTCACTACTTTTGCAGGAGATGGAAATATGGGAACGACAGACGGAATAGGAACGCAGGCTAGATTTGGAGGACCTTCCGGAATTGCTATTGATAAAGAAGGCAACCTGTATGTGGGAGATGAAATGAACAATAATATACGCAAAATAACTCCTACAGGGGTTGTTACTACCATCGCAGGCACGGGATCTACCTTGGCAACCAGTTTTTTTAGGGGGGTTGTGGACCTCGAGGTGGACGAATCAGGTAACCTCTATGTGGTAGATACTGGCAACCACCGGATCGTCAAAATCTCCTCGGCAGGTGTGGTAACGGTGTTGGCGGGTAATGGAACACTTGGAAATACAGATGGTATTGGTGCATCAGCCCGTTTCAATTACCCTGCATCATTGGATCTGGATGATTCAGGAAATATATATGTAGCAGATTATCGTAATCATAGTATCAGGAAAATTTCACCATTAGGTGTTGTGACCACCATTGCAGGAACAGGCGTTCAAGGTTTTACTGATGGACCAGCCCTGCAGGCACAATTCCGGTTTCCGGATGGAATTGCAGTTGACAAAGCGGGTAACCTCTATGTGAGTGATATGAACAACCATGCTGTAAGAAAGATTCATACCGATGGCACTGTTTCTACGTTAGCAGGTAGCGGCGTATTTGGATCTGATGATGGCATCGGGAGTTTGGCCAAATTATCCAATCCCATGGGATTGGCATTGGATAGTCAAGGTAATGTGGTATTTGCAGATACATATGGAAATAAGATTAGAAAAATTGAACAAGGCTTTCAGGTTAAGCCTGCTTTACCCAGGGGCCTGACTTTGGGTGTGGAAGGTAAAATTTTTGGTACTCCTCTGGAGCTTTCGGCAGTTCAATCCTATACGGTTACCGTTCAAAATGGTTATGGCAAAGATGCGTTCAGCATTGAGCTTGGTGTTTGTGGCACAACTTATTTTGATACGGTTATCAAAGTGAAGTCCTTGCCCATCAGTTGGAACGGTATTACAGCCTCAACAGGAGGAACCTTTTCAGATACGTTGATCAATGCCCAAGGTTGTGACAGTGTGGTAACATTGGGTGTTGTTCACTTGCCTGATATAAAATATGATCAGAAGTACCAGTTGCCTTTGGGTAAACCGGTTGGGTCTGTTGTGCCCGACAATACAGGAGGCACTATTCCTCCGGAAGGTTATCAGGTGACTACAATTGTAGGTCCCAAATTCAATGAACCTATTTCAGTAACCCAGGAAAATATCTATTTAAATGGTAATTTCCTGGAAGATACAGCAGGCAATATATTTTTTGCCCAAGGTACTCAAATCAAAAAAATGGGGTTGGATGGTAAGGTAACTCTATTGGCAGGTAACTCTTATGAAAGTGGTTATGTTGATGGCGATGCTTCCACTGCCAGGTTCATCTTGCCTACCAAGTTGGCATGGGGACCATCCGGTTCCATTTTCATCTATGATGATGCACGGATCCGGAAAATGGATCCATCTGGTAATGTTATAACTGTTGCCGGCACAGATCAACCGCTTTCGCAAGATGGGCCTGCCTTGCAGTCATCAATTGGAGGAGTTTATGCAATGGTTGCAGATGGTTCTGGAAATCTCTATTTTTCTGAAGGGTCAAAAATACGAAGACTAACCACAGGAGGAATGTTGGAAACAGTTGCAGGATCAACAACTTCAACTGGATACATTGATGACAATGTGGCAACAGCTCTTTTCTTGGGAGTTACTGCCATGGTTTTTGATGACGATGGAAACCTTTATGTGTTTGATAATGGAAATTCTGCATTGAGAAAAATCACTCAGTCAGGTGTTGTCAGCACAGTTGCCGGAGGTACATATGGCAATTGGGACGGGAATGGCACTGAAGTGGGTTTTCGTGATGTGCAAAACATGGTAATCGATTCTCAAAAGAATATTTTCATGTCCGATGAGAACAGGATCAGGAAAGCGAGTCCTTCGGGGGATGTGACAACATATGCAGGAATTCTGGCCCAAAGCTTTCAAGATGGACCGTACACGGATGCTTCAATTAGTTCCATTATTGGAATGTCTATCAATCCTTCTGGAGAGTTGCATTTTTTCGATTATGATAATGCCCGTTTGGTTTTTCGGCAAGTCGATAATGATCGATCAATTACTACGCTGTTCGTAAGTAACGATGTTGATAAGAAAAATGGGCTGATGCGCGGTAATGCACTAGAAACCTCAGCGCTTACTATGGGAATGGATGGGCAGCTTTATGTAGTCCATAACGAGCAAATGGCCATCTCACAGGTTTCAACTGATGGTTTTGTCAAACAGATAAATTTGAAAGGCCAATCCGGGACAATCCTAGATAATCTTCAAATAGGTGCACTTGCAGTCAATGAGCAGGGTGAGCTGTTCATTTACGATTTCGTTGAAAATAAAATCAAGAAAGTGAGTCCTGAAGGAGTGGTGACAGATTTTTCCGGAAATGGTGAGTATGGTTTGTCAGATGGAACCTCAAATACAGCAAGTTTCACAGATCCCTATCATCTTTCGCTCGACAAGAACGGGAACCTGCTGATGACAGACGCCAATGCCATACGAAGGATAGATATGACTGGAGCAGTTTCCACCATTGCAGGAAGCTTGGATGCGGGCACTGAAGACGGGGAAGGGAATTTTGCAAGGTTCAATAGCCCGCGGGGCGTGGTCGAGGGGGCAAACGGAGAGCTTTTTGTGGCCGAAGCAGACGGGCAAAAGATTAGGAAGATTACAACGGCTAATGTTGTTTCCACTTTTTCAGGATCCGGTGAGGAAGGGTCCGCTGATGGTTCCGCTTTAACTGCCTCATTCTCATTCCCTCGATATCTTGTAAGGGATTCTTTGGGAAATCTGTTTGTTTCTGAGAGTGGTAACATAAGGAAGATCAGCCCCCAGGGCGATGTGTCGACATTTGCAAATGCAAGCAAGGCAGGAGAAGGGGACATCAAGGAGAATAATGTCGGTTATGTAGGAGATTTGGTTATAGACAAGCATGATGACTTTTATTTTACCAACGATAATAGGGTAAGAAAAATCTCACGTGTTGGCTATACAATTTCCCCTGCTTTACCAGAAGGCCTTGTCATGGATGGCAACGGTGTCATCAGTGGAACGCCCACTTCATATTCTCCGGTGAAGTCCTATAGAGTGATTGGAAAAAACCAATATGGAATGGATACAACAACATTCCTACTGGGAGTTTGCTTACCTACGCATCTCGATACCACGATACAAGTAAAACCTCATCAACTTCCCTTCAGCTGGAATGGTCATTCCCTAGAAATTGCAGGCCTTTATCGGGATACGCTTCAAAATAGTATGGGTTGCGACAGCATCGTTTCCTTACGTCTTCAGGTTTTACCGGAATTTGAATATGTTACTCCTCTTTCATTTAAAGTCAATGAAACCATTCAAGCCATTGAGCCAATCAGCAGCGGAAGTGTTATTCGTGGGTATTATGGGAAAGTATCCACTGTTGCAGGACAAAGTCAGCCTGGGTTTGTAGATGGCGATAATAATCTGGTATTGTTCAATACTCCTAGTGGGGTTGCGCTAGATAGCGCTGGTAATATTTATGTATCTGACAGGAATAATCATGCAATTCGAAAAATAGATAACACGGGCGCTGTTTATTCATTTGCAGGAGCATTACCTGGGAATAATAATTCATTTGGATTTATGGATGGGTTAGGCTCATCAGCTAAGTTTAATGCGCCTGAAGGACTTGCAATAGATAAGGAAGGTAATATTTATGTAGCTGATCAGGCCAATCATGCAATCAGAAAAATTTCAACAGATGGATCTGTTTCAACAATTGCCGGGAACGGAAACTCAGGTGATATAGATGGTGCTGCAGATATTGCAACCTTTAATTTGCCCTCTGCGGTTGCCGTTGATTCCAAAGGAAATATTTATGTAGCAGATACCTACAATAATAAAATCAGAAAAATCAGTCCTGATGGAGTGGTCTCTACACTTGCAGGAAATGGGAGTGCCGGAATACAGGATGGACCTGCATCTGAGGCAACATTTTCCAATCCTGCCGGAATATATGTCGATGCATTTGATAACATATATGTTACAGAGGAGTTGAATGCACAAATTCGGAAGATTGATAAATCCGGCATAGTAAGCACTATAGCTGGAAATTCCCAACCGGGCTTTGCAGAGGGAATAGGCACTGAAGCTCAGTTTTTTTACCCTAAGGGAATAATTGGTGATGAAGCAGGAAACCTGCTGATAGCAGATATGGGGAATCATATCATTAGGAAAATTGGTGCGGATAATTATGTATCCATTTTTGCAGGTAATGGCATTGCTTCCAGTGAAAATGCTGACATGCTTACTGCTACTTTCAATAACCCCGTATCCTTGTCGACCGACACCATCAACAAAAGAATCTTGGTTGCAGAGCAAATGGGACACAATGTCAGAAGTATACAATATTCCGGCTTCAGCATATTCCCTGATCTGCCGGAAGGATTGTCCCTGGATAGTCTGGGAAAAATTACCGGAACGGCAACTCAGGTTTCACCATTGACTAATTACATGGTTATTGGTGTAAATGCATTTGGTGCAGATACCGCCTTTATTGATCTTGAAATTACAGAGGCTGATTCATTTGCTATTACGTTATTGGATAAGACTGATATAAGTGGATGCGTGGGTGATTCAACAGGGGCCATCAATATTCAAATTACAGGTAACCAGGGGAATGTTACATTTGAATGGACCTCTTCAGAACATGCTTCTTTCAATTCAGCTGAGCAGCATCTATCAAATTTGAAAGCAGGTGTATATCATCTTGTTGCCAGAGATTCAATAGGAAATACAGACAGCCTTGATGTTGAATTGTTCCAGCCTGATGCCTTGGTTTTGGAAGGTTTTGCAGATAATGCATATTGTAATGGCGATTCTAGTGGATACCTGGGAATTTCTTATGGTGGAGGAACACCGAAAGAAGGAGATATACCCTATGACGTATTGTGGAATTTTGGAGGAACAGAAGATGTCTACTACAATGCAGCCCCCGGCATCTATTCTGTAACAGTAACTGATGCAAACGGCTGTTCTGTTGAAGTTAATAATCTCATCGTTGATGAGCCTCCAGTCATTTCTCTTACATTCAATGTAACTGATGTGCTTTGCAATGGTGACTCAACAGGTACGTTAAAAGTAATTGCAAATGGAGGTACAGTATCATCTACTGGAAGTTCAGCCTATTCTTATTCATGGAACAATGGAAGTACAGATTTCAGTTTAACTGGATTGAAGGTGGGCGTTTATGCTGTAACGGTTAAAGATGATTTTCTTTGTTCCGCCTCAGGTTCTTTTGAAGTCAAGCAGCCACAGGTATTGTCTTTGGTTACACAGCCTAAAGCAGTGAGTTGTTTTGGTGGTGCTGATGGCAGTGTGCTCATGAATGTAAGTGGCGGCGTACAGCCATATTTGTACAAAGTAGATAGCAGTAGTTTTAAATCGACTAATTCATTTTCGGGAATAACTAAAGGGCTGCATCAAGCTATTGTTCGAGATTCCAATAATTGCATCAGGCAGGTTGATTTCCAAATTCTTGAACCTTTGCAGTTGGCAATTATACCAGGAGTGATTACCGGATCCTGTACTGGTGGCAGTACTGGCATCATTAATATCACAGTAACTGGTGGTACTGGGAATAAGCGATTCAATTGGACTGGCCCTAATGGGTTCACTTCCAATAGAGAAGATCTTACTGGTCTTCAACCGGGAAGCTATACAGTGTTGGTGTTGGATACCAATAATTGTTCTGTTACTAGAAATATTAATGTCCCTGCTTTAAATGCAATTGCAATTGCAGGTACAGTTGTTGATGTGGCTTGCTTTGGAGGAGCTACCGGTAGCATCACACTCACCTCTCCCACAGTTCAGTTGGGTTTAACTTATGCATGGACAGGTCCCAACGGCTTCACTTCAACAACAAGGAATCCGGTTAGTCTCAGGGCTGGAACCTATCAGGTTGCAATCAGGCAGGGTACATGTGTCTACACGAAGTCGTTTGTTGTAGCACAGCCTGCACAAGCGCTAGCTGCTGTTGTTTCAAAGGTGGATATTACCAGGTGTTCGGGAACCGGTACCATTAATATTTCTGCTGTTGGCGGAACTCCTCCTTATGCCTATAGTCTCAATAACGCTGCATTCCAGCTTAATCCTTCATACACAGTTGCTACAGCAGGAACATATCGTGTTGTTACAAGAGACAGTAAAGGCTGTACAATCACTTCATCAGTTTCGGTCATCGATACAGGATCAGATCCATACGAACCTAACGCTACCCAGGCTACTGCATATTCTTATAGCGTCAATTCCGGGGCAATCAATGCGAGAATTGCTCCTACAGCCAGTGATGTAGATTGGTTCAGGTTTACAGCAAAAAATACACCGGGATTGACACACACCATATCAATTACACATCCAACAATCAGGTATACTTTTGATTTGCTGGATTCTCGTGGCAGGGTCATTGCACCATCTACTTTTGTCCGTGGTGTTATCTCTACAAAAACCTATCGCACACTTGTACCTGGTGCTACTTACTCGCTGAGAATCAGAGGATCCTTATCTCTTGTCTGTTATCAATTGAATATTACAGATGGAACGGGGATTGCACTTCAAACCAATCCTTTAAAAAATGATATTTCAACTTCATTTGTTCAGCCGTTAATAACTGCATCAAAAGATGCCTTACAGGCAACTGCATTCCCCAATCCACATCCTGGCAGATTCACCTTGAGGATAGATGCTCCATTTAAAGGTGTAGGCACTATAATGCTTTTAACACCCGGGGGACAGAAAATTGAATCAAGATCATTGATGCTGAAAAAGGGTGAGAATCAGGTACTGTTTACTCCAAATGCAAGGCAAGGAACACTGGTTTATAGGGTAGATCTTGGAACGCTAACCACCTCTGGCATGGTTATACAAATGAAATAATAATTAACATGAAATAGTCAGGAAACTGAGTTAAACCAAAACGCTTATGCACCATCCTACAACAAAAACCATTCTTCTCCTGATTGGTCTGTTTCTTTTGCAAATCAATCTTTCCGCTCAGGGCGGACGTGGAGACACGCTAAAAATCATTCAGGCGAAGCCTACACAAAAAGTAAAGACTAAACCTGTTCCGCCAACTCCGGGAGAAGCCCTTGGATTTGTAGCGGGGCTCAATGGAGTTGGTGTACAATTCGGTTTCCATCCCAAATGGAAGAAGCCCATCGGATTCAGAATTGTATCCACTTTCACACCGTTGGAGTTGCAACGTTCTCCGGTTACCTACACCAATTACAACCTTGCTGTAAAGTTATCTGGACAGTTTCAGGGAACTGGGGTGTACGCCGATTATCGTCCCTCAAAACTACCCTTCCGGCTGGTAGGAGGATTACATTATCTCCAAACGCAGTTTACCCTTTCTGCGCGGCAGGCCGCCAATGTTAATGCTGCTGACCTTGTCATCACTCCGGAGACTTTTGGTGAAATCCAGGGGATATTCAATACCGGTAAAATAGTCCCATACGCAGGTATTGGTTTCGGCCGGACGGTTTCAAGGAAACGGATTGGAATGGGATTGGATCTGGGCGGATTTTACCTCGGTAAACCCAATGTGACCATGGTTTCAACGGGTATGCTTGAACCTACGGCTGAAGCCAATAAAGACTGGGTGGAGAATACGTTTGCTCCATTCAGCTTCTTCCCCCAAATGAATTTTCATCTTCATGTAAAAATCACCAAATGAAAAATACTACCACAAGAGGAATAATTGTAAAGATCAAAGGAGTCTTTGCAATAGCCACGATTTTTTTGATTTCAGGTTGCGTCAAGAATACGCTGGATGGTCTTGATATTGTGGTGAATAACTTGCCTGCTACTGCCCAAATCAATATCATGGTAACGGATGCCGATTCTTTGGCTCAACAACAAACTCCTGCCGGCTTGAAAGTGGCCATTACAGGAAAGGATGCAGGAACTGTTTATGAAGCAAGCGGGTTGGCATCATCTAAAGTGTTGCCGGTGAACGGAACATTTTCCCTGATGGTACCCGATTCCAGGATTCCTTCACGCGAAAAGCCCGTAGAATTCATTGTTGAAGCCTCTGCACCCGGTTTCATGCCAGTAAGGTACCCGGTCACCATACCGGATACGGGTAATTATTCGTTTCAGATTCCCCTGGTTAACCTGTCTAAAACGCCTGCTGGCGTTGCAGCTGTGCAACAGGGAGGAGTTTTGCTGAACGCATCCGGAGCAACCGTAACAGAGACAATCATTAATACGCCAGTCAAAGCAGGAAAGTTGGAAAATGTTCGGCTGCAAATCCCGCAGGGAGTAGTGATGCGGGATGCTGCGGGAAATGCACTGACTGGAACGGCAAGTATTACCATGGTTCACCACGACAACAGGGCATTTGCCTCCATCAATTCCTTTCCGGGTGGATTGTTTGCTCCGGTAGCCAAAATCAATGGTCAAAATGTTGGTCCGGTTACTTTCGAGACACTTGGATTGGTGGACCTGCAAATTACTGTGGGAGGAAAGAAAGTCAAGACTTTCTCCAAACCACTGTTGGCCAGGGTGGACCTGAATGAAAGCAGCATCAATCCCAATACGGGCAAGCCTTTGCAATTGGGTGATTCGCTTCCGATTTGGAGTCAGGATGAAACCACCGGTGAATGGACATTGGAAGGCAAGGAAACAGTCAAAATTGATCCGTCAACCGGTAAATTGTATACCGTTATGCAAATCACACATCTTTCGCCATGGAATATCGATTGGTTTTGGCGCTCCTGGTGGTGGTGGTGGTGGACAAACTGGAATGTTTGCAACACGCCAAGCGTTACCATCAATTCCAACCAATCCGGATGGGTATGGTATGAGTTGAGGGATCTCAATGGCAGCTGGATTGATTGGGGTTCTATGTATCTTACGCCAGGTCAAAACCGCCGTTGGTTCAATGCCCAGAATGGCCGAACTGCCCGGTTGTACATCTACAATTATTCCAGTTGGTGGTACACCGGTGGTTTAGTTGGCCAAAGCAATAATTTTTCATTGTGCGGCGGATCAACCAGTATGAATGTCAATTTCCCGGTGGTAACAACTGTCAATATTTCCATTCAAGGCAACTGTCCGAATGCACGTATTGTTCGTCCGTTTCTTTACGTATGGTACAAAAGAAAGGGCGCATGGTGGTGGGATTATTTGGGTACGATGTCTAATGGACAGTTGAATACCAGGTTGCTCACACTCGGACAAACCTATGATTTTGGTGCATACTATGGCAATACTTGGTATACCTATACCCATACTGTTAACAGCACCAATTACAATGAGGTGATGGCATTGAAGAGCACCAATGCGCCGTGTAGGTGAGGGATTGGCAGAAGGCACGAGGCAAAAGTTTACCTGCCGAAGGCAGGGCACGAGTGACGAGTGACAAGTGACGAGTGATGAAATTATATTCCAGCAAGCTTGTATTGCAAGTGGAAAGTTGCAGAGTCTTCCGGTCCAAGGGTGATGAGTCCCATTAGATTGTTGAAGCTATCTGGGGGTGAGCTGAGGTTCTCGATGGCGATGCTTCTGCGGTGGTCTGGCGTATATACTTGCAGGTAGGGATAGTTCTTCATCCCATAGAAGGAAATGGAGAGTCCCACTGTGGCATCACTTAAAATGCACTGTGGCATGGGTTCATCCTGATCGAGCACAAAGCAGTTGTCCAGTGCAACGCCATGCAATGGCTTGGCTTTCCGCCAGGATTTGTCGCCTACCAACCTGCCTGTTGGCAACAGTGCCGCATCAAACTCCACCTGTTTGTTGGCGTAAATCTGGAGCGTTGCAGTATCGATTGTTTCCCCCAGTTTGAAATAAGGATGCCATCCGTCTGCCATGGGGATGTTTCGTCCGCTTCTGTTGTGGACGGTGGTGATAATGGACAGCCTGCAACCCTCTTCCAGCCGGAATCGGACGTTCATGTCAAATGGGAAAGGATAACCAGGGTTATTGCCGCTGTACCTGTAGAAAAGTTTGCATTCCGCTTTGAAACCTGAAGATTCCACAAGTTCCACTTCATGGTGGGCATCATAGAGCAGTCCATGGATGGCATGTCCGTTCAAAAGGAACTTCTCAGCCTTATAAGTTTCTCCTTCCCAGCTGTAGGTGGAATGGTTGAGCCTACAAACAAAAGGCGATAGTTTCGCACTTTTAAAACCATTGGTGAGGTTGGCGGCGTAATCAGAAGCATTCTCAAATCCCTCAACCACGTTAACCGTTTTGCCCCTATGCGGTATTTCCAGTTTATTGAGGATAGCACCAGCAGCTGGAATGATGGTTGCCTTGCATCCGCTTGCTTCATCCCAAAGAATGATTTCCTCCCAACCGTTTTGTTGGATGCGGTCGCAGAAAAACTGTGGAGTAATCCTGTCTGTTGACCTTTCCATTACCAACCCAAGATGTAGGCGAAGATTAATGGCGCAACTATGGTGGCGTCGCTTTCTACAATGTATTTTGGTGTGTGTATATCCAATTTGCCCCAAGTGATTTTCTCATTCGGAACCGCACCGGAATAGGATCCGTATGAGGTGGTGGAGTCGCTGATCTGGCAGAAATAGCTCCAGAAAGGCACATCATGCCATTCGAGGTCTTGGTACATCATCGGAACTACGCAGATTGGGAAATCGCCGGCAATGCCGCCACCGATCTGGAAGAAGCCAACCCCTTTACCACCGCTGTTTTGGCGGTACCAGTCAGACAGCCATACCATGTATTCGATACCGCTTTTCATGGTAGTCGCTTTCATTTCACCCTTGATGATATAGGACGCAAAGATATTACCCATGGTGCTGTCTTCCCAGCCACCTACGATGATGGGCAGGTTGCGTTCCATGGCAGCAATCATCCAACTGTCTTTGGTGTCGATTTCATAGTCGGCCTTCATGACCTCACTTTTGAGCAACTCATACATGAATTCATGCGGAAAGTAGCGTTCGCCTTTGGCGTCAGCGTCCTTCCAAAGTTTGACAATATGATGCTGAATTCTTCTGAATGCCTCTTCTTCCGGAATACAGGTATCGGTGACCCTATTCAGTCCTTGCTCAAGCAATTCCCACTCCTGCTGGGGTGTCAGGTCGCGGTAGTTGGGAACACGTTTGTAGTGGGTATGGGCTACCAGGTTCATGATGTCTTCTTCCAGGTTGGCACCGGTACAGGAGATGATGTCAATCTTACCCTGGCGGATCATTTCAGCTAGAGAAACACCCAACTCAGCTGTACTCATGGCACCAGCCAAGGTTACCATCATCTTACCACCTTCAAGCAGGTGCTGTTCATACCCTTTGGCTGCATCAACAAGTGCTGCTGCATTGAAATGGCGGTAATGGTGCTGGATAAACTGAGAAACAGGCCCCTTTTGCATAGTCGCGGTTTTTGCCGCGAAGGTAATGAAAAGAAGAGACAAGCACTACTTGTGCGCTATGAAAACCGGTATCTTATGTTCTTCAATTACTTCAGAAAGGAAGCTTTTTTTGAAGAGACTGGATAGTTCACTGCGGCCATAAGCACCGGCAATAAGGATTGATCCTTCCTGTTCGGAAATCCAGGATGGAAAGGTGGTCCTTGTTTCAGTGGTAACCACTTCCAATGTCAGGTTGGAAAAGTGTTTGGCTGCCAGCTCTTCTATAAGCTCCTGGTGCGGCAGTGTCTCGGCTTCTTCCTCAAGGGTCACCAGTTTGGTTTCCCAGTTGAACAGTTTAGGGAAAAGGTAGGTGAACTGTTTGATGGCAAAAACAGAGTCTTCTTCGCCGTCATAGGCCAGGATCAGCTTTTCGGGCATTTTATAGGATTCCGGAACAAGGAGAACGGGGCATTCAGATTGGTGCAATACTTTTTTTAGGTAGTCGTTTGGTTGTTTCGAGCCGATATTGTCATAAAATAATTCGCTTGATAGGATCATCAAATCTGCAAAACGGGTTTCTGTTTGCAGCTCCTGCAGGGCAAAAAGGTCTGTATCCCTGTGTGTTCTGAATTCCAGTCCGGCATGCTGACACCGGCTTTCAAAGGTCTTGACGATTTTCGTTGTTACGCTTTCATCTGTCTGATAAGGAGCTACAGTAATGGGTGAACCATCGCCCATGCTGCTGTAGCCAACAATGTCTCTGTAGTCTATGGGCTGAAGAAATACCCCTGTGACCATAACTTCCTCGATTTCGTTGATGAACGTGGCCATCTTGAATGCGCCTTCTGAGAAATGGTTGCCGTCGAATACAAGTATTATTTTTTTCATGTTCAGGATTTTTTAGAAAATCAGGTGAGAGGAGTGCAGTTCCATCAGGAATGTGCGGAGTTTGGTAATTAATTCGTTTTCTTTTTTGTTGCGGTGGCGGTAGGCATCAGCAATATGGTCACACATGTTTAAACAGGTATCAATTTCCTGATCAGTAAGCCTGTCTGCCTGTTCACGGGCGTAGTCCATGAATGCATGAAGCACATCCTGGGGGTTCAGGTTTTTATCTACTGCTGTATCAAAAGCAAACTGGGTAACCCAGGCTTTGTTGCTGCCAAACCGGTCTGTATTCATTTCCCGGTGAAGCAGTCTTTCCCTAATCTGATTGCTGATTTCAGCAGATTCCTGTACTGAAATATTGCCATCTGCATTGGCAACAGCGTATAGCAATTTGCCCAATTCACTGTAAAAGCCTGTAGTTCCCATGTGGTTTCTTTTGTACAAAAAAACACCCCTGGGGGAGAAATATGGATGATGAATGTCAGTTCTCCGGGTAATCTTGGTCAATATTCCCGAGCCATTGTTAAACTTTACACTTCTTCAATTGTTATAAAACCAACAAAGCATTAATTTTAGGGTATGATTGTGGTTTACTATATAGCTGTAGTTCTGGGTGTTTTTTTGTTGATGGAAGGTATTACCTGGTGTACACACCGGTGGGTAATGCATGGATTCCTGTGGTACCTGCACAAGGATCACCACGAAGTGGAGCCGGGTTTTTTCGAGAAAAATGATGCTTTCTTTGTCATTTTTGCCATACCCAGCTTCCTGTGTATCATGTATGGCATGCAAACACCGGGTATGTGGTGGCTGCATGCAATTGGGTTCGGAATTATGGCCTATGGGTTTGCTTATTTCATCGTACATGATGTCATTATCCACCAGCGATTCAAATGGTTTTCCCGCAGCAACAATACCTATATCCGCGCTATCCGCTGGGCACACAAGATGCATCACAAGCACCTCGGCAAACATGACGGGGAGAGTTTTGGTATGTTGTATGTACACAAAAAATACTGGGAAAAGGTTCTGCGCGACAAACAACTGATGAAAGGGAAGAAAGTTGCATATGCGCCCGAGTCATGATTACATTTTTACGGGTGGAGGCTTGGCCGGACTCAGTCTGATCATGCATATACTCGAGGAACCTTCGTTAAACCAGAAGACCATCCTCCTGATTGATCAGGATGCCAAACAGCTCAATGACCGCACCTGGTGTTACTGGGAAGGCGGCAAAGGGTTCTTTGATCAAATCCTTTTTAGGAAATGGAACAAAGCCTGGTTTCATGCAACTGGTTACTCTGCCCTTAAAGAACTGGGCAGCTACAGTTACAAGATGATCAGGGGGATTGATTTCTACCGCCATTGCCACAGCATCATTGCATCATCAGGCAGAGTAGATATAGTTCAGGCCACAGTTGATGGCATCACCCAAGATTCACGAGGAGTAAGTGTTCGGGCAGGTAACTTAACTTATTCTGGCTCATTACTATTCAACAGTATCATATTCGCAGATAACCAAATTCATCCCAAAGCTTTTCCGCTACTTCAACACTTCAAGGGATGGGTGATTGAAACGGAAGATCCTGTATTTGATCCAGAGAGTCCAACCCTGATGGACTTCCGGGTAGATCAGTCGCACGGCACCACGTTTGTGTACGTAATGCCATTTTCCCCCCAAAAGGCGTTGGTAGAGTATACACTTTTCACACCCACATTGTTGGATGAAGCGGGATATCGCAGCGGACTGCAAAACTACCTGGAACAGTACCTTGGCTTAAACCATTACAAAATTACGGAAGAGGAGTTTGGTGTGATTCCCATGACGGATCATCTTTTTTCGCCTGGGGAAGGAAGGATTGTAAACTTGGGAACTGCAGGGGGACAAACAAAGCCTTCAAGTGGGTACACATTCCGATTCATTCAGAAGCATGCAGCGGCTATTGTTCAAGCACTGCTGAAGTCAGAAAATCCAATTGTCAAAAGAACATACCTGGATAAACGGTTTTTCTGGTACGATAAAGTACTGCTGCACATGCTCTACTTCAAAAAAATGTCTGGAGCCCGGATATTCCACCTCCTCTTCAGGCGTAACCCGATTCAACGCATTTTCAGGTTTCTGGATAACGAAACAAAGATCCATGAGGAGCTCATCCTGTTGAATACCCTGCCCCAATGGCCCTTCATGAAGGCTGGTTGGAAAGAACTGCTCAAGCCTAAACCAATCAATTGAATTCACCCTAGTTATTGCAGTTTGCTTTTTCTGAATACATTCAGACTCTGAAAAATAGCTACCAGAATAAATATCAATCCAATTAACCGTGTTAGCATCCTGTCATTAGCCCCAATCATCTTAAAAATTGCAGGTCCCCCAACGGCAAATAGTCCAAGGCTTAGGAAAGTTCCAGTGCCTATCCCCATCAGCCAAACCAAGGTAGCAGGTGTTTGAAGCCGGAGTAATTTTTTGTCGATTGCAACAGCATTCCACCCCAGCCAGAATGGTATTTGTGCCGGGTTTAGTGCGCTTAGCAGCAGTCCTGTTAAGAATGGATTTTCTTTGCCCCATCCATTGGACTTATTCACATCTGCATGCGCATTTTCAACCAGCAACCAGATGCCAATTGTTAGCATTACAGCTATGGAGATCCAGCGAATGGTTGTAAGTGTTTTTATACTTGCAGAAAGCCATTCAAATAGTTTCAGGGTCAGGTAAACATAGACTATTTCAATCAGCAACGCACCTAATGCAAACCACAGACCGGCAGTCGTTCCCCGATGTTGAGCGATGTGCATTGCTGTGATGTTGAGTGTACCTAGTGGTAATCCACCAATGCTGCTGATGGCAGCTGCTGAGGCAAAAAGGATGAGCTGTTTTTTCACAGGTCGCTGTTTTTCAGTGTTCCCTTGAACGCTTTTTCTTCCCTTTTTTTCTTTCGGTAATCAGACAGCGTCATGTAGGGGTGACCTTGCTTATTGAAATGCCTTGCAATATCAAACATT
>JBDLTO010000428.1:0-3351 GCA_039805815.1 Bacteroidota bacterium
CTGCCATTTGTACCGGGATTCCATATCCGCATAGGTTCAGGAGAATTGTAGTTGGCTGGATAGGAAAGGAATGCTATTCCTCCATATTGATTGTCCGGAAGTTCACCCTGTACTATGCACCATTTTGCCCGAGAGCCATCAGTATCTTTGCGGGTTTTGCCTTCGGACGTCAGCACCTCACAATTCTTGTCGTTCCAGTACCCTGTTGTCCTCCACCCCATTCCAGCATACCGGTAAGTTAGGATGCGAAACGGACTTTCTGTGGCACAGCTCATGCTGGCGGTGATATCTGCAATATAGTACTCCTCGTTTTCAGGCTGGTAAACACGTACTGTCTGCACCTCATTGAGCGCCACTCTTTCTGAACCATCTTTTTTAAAGACTACGTGTTCATGTAATGCTTGAAATTCTGAGAATACGGGTCCTTCAGTTCTGGAAAGTAGTTTGGCAAATCGAACAGTACCCTGATGACCTTTGATGTTCCAGAAGTCAACTGTATCCTTTTCAAATTCCACATGCGTCCAGGGGTTCCAGATGCCATAATGATGGTAGTGATCAGGAGCCTGAATGCGCGTAAGTTCCTGACCCTTAGGTGTCCATACTGGATGAATAAAGCCACTTCTTCGGTAGTTGATATCTTGACCCTTTGGCGGATTAACAGTTGCGTGGTAATAGCGGAGCAGGTTTTTACCATCAGATTGCATGGTGATGGAGCTGTCGTTTTTATAAGCCTGGACAACCGGAAATACAGCTGATGCTGATTCCGAGAGTTCAAAAGTATATTCTTTGTTATCGCTGGCGGGCAGTTTCCAGTTTAGCATTCTCCTTCCTCCTTCACTGATTTGGAAGGCCAAAGGCTTTTTCTCTTTACCCGTTACCAGGTTCAGTTGCAGGTTTTCTGCATTTTTAAAGGAGATTGGGTCCAAAGCAATTTCAACGGGTACTGACAGTCCATTTGCCGGACGATCCATTTTAACCCGTATGGTTGTGTAGTTCTGTGTAAATCCTGAAAAAAATTGCAGAGAAAGGAAAAAAGTGAATATTGTTTTGGCTTGCATATGTGATCGTTGTGTGTTCAAATTACAGTTAAACTCAATTAATAGGTTTGAAATTATAATTCAAAAGTTTAGTTAGAGCTTGGAAATTAATGATAATGAAATTAATGTGCATAAAAAAAATAGTAGCAATACTGGCATTTCTATCGGGAAGACCAAATTCCCTGCCTGCCGGTTGACCTACCGAATGTAGGCAGGGAATGAATCTGCGAGCCATTGCAAGCCATACAAGTAAGTGGGATGCAGGGCAAGAATGGCAAGCATTTTTTCACAAAACTTATTTTTTCCCTTTTTGATGGTCTTTCACCTCAGGTGAATTCTTGGGAAGCATCACCACCTCAATCTTGATTATGTTTGATTCGCCAAAGTGATTCTTTGCTTTTGTCTCCACTATCCTATATGCCGCATCTGGATTCCACACTTCCATCAATCTCAATCCCCTAAACGGATCTTTCCGTTGCTTTGTCCAAATGGTTATACGGTAGTAAGGCATTGCTAATTTAAATAGCAATTATAACTAAAATATTTAGCATTTAATCGGATTGGTTAACTTAATACTCAAATAACTTAAAACTCAACTGAAACTGATTAAATGGTCATGTTTTAAATGTCTAAACTTCATTCCTAGATCAGGAGTGATTAGATTTCAATCAAAATTGCCAATCAAAACCCAAATGGTTATTTAGAATAAAATCTGATAATACCCCCATCAGTGAATGATATTAAGAAAGTATACCTAGTGCCATCTTGTTTTACAATTAATTCAGTTCCATTATCTTCAACTACATAGTGCCTTGTTGAATGATTGCCCCTTATTATTTTCAATTTAAATATTTCATTTTCACCAAGGTAAAGACGATTACCATCGACAATTATTATGTTTTTCAAAGTTGAAAAATGTTTGACTAATTCAGAACTATTAACTACATCTGCCCCTCTGAGCTGAACGGAAAGTCTATTATCAATAATCTGTTTAGTTCTATCAAACCTGCCTATTCTTGTCAAATAATATGCATTTTCGACAGTTTCCGTAGTTACATAACATATGGTATCATATAATCCTTTATGAAAACCAAATGGTTTATCAAATTCTACTGAATATCCTTGCCGCTCCGATGAAATGCTTAAATGCATATCTCTAATCTCACCACCATTAATTGAAATCAGTCTACCAGTATTCAATGAAAAACTAGAGGCCCCATTCCTATTATACACGGTAATTCCGTATTTCTCCTTCTCAACTAAAGGCATATAATCAGACTCATTTGTTGGAAGTTTAGTGTAGGGGTTTATGTCAAATAATATCTTTTTTCCTTGGTTAAAATATTTAGTTCTAAACCAAGTAGACTCTTGCGCAACAGTCGTTTCAAGAAATAATAAATGTACAACGAATAGAAAACTGATTCTCATGTTCTATTAATTTACAAGTTCCCCCGCATGCAACTCAGCCTGCTCCAAAACCACCTCTGTAGCCCTAGGTTCATCATCAGGAGGATATTTATGAAATCTTAGCACCCGCTTTACCTCCAACTTCACTTTATCTTTTGCTGACTGCCTGATGGTCCAATCAATGGTTGTACTGCGTTTCACACGCTGCACCAATTCCCTGGCAATGATCATCAACTTCTCATCACCCATCAATTCTCTGGCAGATTTGTTAACCAACAAAGCATCGTAAAATGCTTTTTCTGTTTCTGTCAATCCCAATTCATTACCCCTATTGCTTTCAGCATTGACTTCCTTGGAAATTTCCAATAACAATTCAAGCATTTCCAGAGCTGTAACTGACTTCCTGTTATATTGATTGATTGCATCAACCAATCGTTCTGAGAATGCCTTACTCACCACAGCATTGCGCTTGAACCTGATTTTGATCTGGTCATTCAACAACTTCTTGAGCAACTCTATGGCTACATTCTTTTGCTTCATGTCCCGCACTTCACCCATGAATTGGTCTGAAAAGATATCAACGGTAGGCTTTTCCAATCCTGCCTGATCCAAAAGGTTAATGATACCATCAGGTGATACTGCTGATTCCACCATGCCTCTCACCACATCTTCAAACTCTTTCTTCTGCTGTCCTGTTACCTGCAAATCGAATTTTGCCAATCTTGCCCTTACAGCCTGAAAGAATGCCACATCAGCAGCAATTTCTTTGGCTTCATCCCTTGATTTGGCAAGTGCATATGCCTTACTCAGAGATGTCACTTCTCGCAAATACCTTTCTTTTCCATCTTGTTGACTGAGAATGTGTTCCTCCGCTTCCAGGATAATGGACATCCTTCTTCCTGTAGAG
>JBDLTO010000429.1:0-6295 GCA_039805815.1 Bacteroidota bacterium
TCATTTATAAACATCTCCTGCAAAAGGAAATTCCAGCAGCGATGATGAGGTAATATTTACTTTTTCTCACTATCTTCAAATTAGAGTTGTGGGTTATGAGTTATGGGTTGTCGGTTATGAGTTGTCGGTTGTGGGTTGTGGGTTGTCGGTTGTGGGTTGTCACAGGTCCCTTTTCACTAACCTTCGGTTGGCAAACTCGTCACTAATTCCTTTTCCCTCATCCCTCTCATCACTTGTCACTCGTCACTTATCCACTCAAACATAGCCCATGACCCCGAAAAGACTATTCGACTGCATCGACTGGCAAATGGCCCAATTTCCGCAGGAAGACATGCTCGCAGCCAAAGAAGATGGCGTGTGGAAAAAATACAGAACCAAAGATGTTAAGCGTTTGGTCGACAGCCTGAGTATGGGCCTCATGAAAGCTGGAATTGGTTTTCAGGATGGAACCATTGAAGGTCGTGATAAAATTGCTGTGCTAAGTAACAACCGTCCGGAGTGGCTCATTCTGGACATGGCCGTTCAGCAAACGGGTGCAGTCCTTACGCCCATCTACCCAACCATCAATGTCAATGAACTGGAGTTCATCCTGAATGACGCATCAGTTAAACTGGTGTTTGTGAGTGACAAGGACCTCTATGAAAAGGTGCAATCCATCCGCCATGCTACCCCAACTGTCCAGGCCGTCTACACCTTCAACGAAATCCAGCAGGCTCTACATTGGAAAGACCTCCTGCATACCGGCACTGAAGAAGAAATACAACATTTACAGGCTACAAAAGATAAAGTCAAAGCTGAAGAATTGGCAACAATTCTCTACACTTCAGGCACAACCGGATTCCCTAAAGGGGTCATGCTCAGCCACCACAATATCCTTGATAATATCATGAATGTGGAGGAGATCTTGGAACCAGTATGCGGACCCAAAGACAAGTCGTTGAGCTTCCTCCCGCTCAACCACATCTTTGAAAGGGTGGTCAGCTATATCTATATGTACCGAGGTGTTTCCATATATTATGCAGAAAGCCTTGATACCATTGGAGATAACCTCCGGGAAGTGAAGCCCAGTCTCTTCTCTACGGTACCGCGACTCCTTGAGAAGGTTTACGAAAGAATCATTGGCAAAGGAAGGGAGCTGACAGGGTTGAAGAAAACTCTGTTCTTTTGGGCTGTTGCGGTAGGTAATAAGTATGAAGTGGATAAAAACCTGGGGGTGTTCTACAACATCCAACTGGCCATCGCCAATAAACTCATTTTCTCCAAATGGAGAGAAGGCCTTGGCGGTAATGTGAGGGCGATTGTAACAGGCGCTGCAGCCTGTCAGGTGCGTCTGCTTCGTGTTTTCACAGCTGCCAAAATAGTGGTGATGGAAGGATATGGCCTCACCGAGACCTCTCCCGTGATCAGTGTGAACCGCTTTGATGCCGGTGGCAGACGCTTTGGTACTGTAGGAAAAGTCATCCGCAACGTCACCGTCAAACTTGCAGAAGATGGAGAAATCTGCTGCAAGGGTTCCAATGTGATGTTGGGTTACTACAAGCGTCCAGACCTCACAGCTGAATGCATCGACAGCGAAGGCTGGTTCCATACCGGGGATATTGGCATCTGGACTGAAGGAGATTTCCTGAAGATAACAGACAGGAAGAAAGAAATCTTTAAGACAAGCGGTGGCAAATATGTGGCACCCCAACCGATTGAGAACAAGATGAAGGAGTCCCCTTATATCGAGCAGATGATGGTGGTGGGAGCAGAACGCAAATTCACAGCAGCCCTCATTGTTCCTTCAATGGAAAGCCTCAGAAGCTGGTGCGAAAAGAATGATGTAGATACTTCTTCAGCAGACAAAATACTCAACAACCCAAAGGTACTCGAGCACTATAAAACCATTGTAGAAAGGTTCAATCTCCAATTCAATCCAGTTGAACAGGTGAAGAAGTTTGAGCTGCTCAATACCGAATGGACAATCAATGGCGGAGAACTCACCCCTACTTTGAAACTCAAACGGAAGGTCATCATGAGCAAGTATGCTGATGTGATTGAGGGGATTTATGCGTAGTAGGTGAAAACTCAAAAATAATACTGCCCCGTAGGCATCTTGAACAGTTTGTTGCGCTGGTAGAGCGAATAGCGGGCCTGCTCCTCTTCGTGGGTCTTGGTCCAAAACTGATACCCATTGGGATCAGCAGCTATGCCGAAAATCCATTGGTTATACGCTTCAAACAACCCTTCCCGAAGGAGGTCTCGGTGTAGCTCAAACAACTGAAACGGAAAACGTGCAGAAGCATCATCCTCAAACCAGTCGGTAATGAAACGGGTTCTGATGGCCAGCAGGTTATCTGGAGTTATACCACGCAAAGCCCAGTCTGTCTGTTTGTTGAGTATGGCAAGTACCTTGGTTTCAAAGGGTGTTGCTTCCTTCACAAAATATTTCTTGCTATCACCACTCATGTACACCCGCTTGTACGATTCGAGTAACAACATTTTAATCTCTGCAGTTCTCGCTGTATAGCTTTCCTGATTTACAAATATCTCACCGTAAATGATACTCCTGGCCTTGTCTGCAGTTGTGAAATAAAACTTAGCAGCATGATAATAATTCAGGGGATAAACCGGATCGGCTTTCAATCCGTTCTCCCACTGCGCAATGGCATCAGCAGGTTTCTCTTGCAGCCAAAACATCTCGCCATACTTGCTGTAAAGCGGACCACTCAATGGAAATTTCTTCAACCCCTTTTTATAAACCTTGTCTGCCTGCTTCCAGTCTTCCTGAATGGTATAGATATCTCCAGCAATTTGAAACACCTGTTCGTCAGCATCAGTCCTGTCTGTAAGTGGTAAAATCCGGGTAGCAGCCTGCTTGTAGTCGCCTGCAAGGTAAAGGGTATTGGCAATATCCTTCAGCAGGGAAAGATTCAATGGCTCCATTTCCAAGGCCCGAGAAAGAATCATGAGGGCATTGCCAAAATCTTCCTGACGCTGGAAATTAAGTGCTGTCTCGCGCAACTGTTTAACAGAGGGCTGCTGGGCAGCAAGCTGCTGTACACTAAAGAGCAAACAAAGGGCTATTAGGTGACGCATAGGATTATATTGGAACAAATGTAAGGATGAATTTACAACTTAATACTCAGATCAGGTGTGTCAACAATCCATCCCTGAGTTTTGGTTCAAACCAAGTGCTCTTGGGGGGCATGACGTTGCCACTGTCTGCTATATCAAACAACTGCTCAATACTAACCGGATAAAAACTGAATGCCACCTTCATTTCTCCATTGTCAACCCTACGCTCCAACTCTTGCAAACCGCGGATACCACCAACAAAATCAATGCGTTTGTCGGTTCGCTGGTCTTCAATACCCAACAATTTCTCGAATACCAAATTGGATAAAATGCTGACATCAAGCACACCAATTGGATCATCCGTGTAAGTACCTTCAAGCGCAGTCAAGTGATACCATTTGCCTTCGAGGTACATACCAAACTCATGCAAGGCAGGAGGATCAACAGCCTTATCTGAACTGGCTACCATAAAATCATCCTGCAGCGCACTGATCAGCTCCCCGGCATCCAGTCCATTCAGGTCTTTCACCACCCTGTTATAGGACATGATTTTCAACTCGTTCGCCGGAAATAATGTGGTCAGGAAACTATCAGCTTCCGGACCTGCTGCTTCACCGAGTGCAGCTCTCACCTTGGCGGCACTGGCAGCACGGTGGTGCCCGTCAGCAATGTAAGTGCAAGGTACATCTTGCTCAAAAACAGTACTTATGGCTTCAACTTTATCAGCTTCATTCACCACCCAGATGCGGTGACTAATACCATCAACGGCAGTGAAATCATAGACTGGTGAGTGGTTCAACTTCCACTGACTGATCAAAGTATCCATAGCGGCCACATTGCGGTAAGCCAGAAATACATTGCCAGTCTGAGCACCTGTGATACGGATGTGGTTAATGCGGTCCTGTTCTTTCTCCGGACGGGTAAACTCATGCTTTTTGATGATATCGTTTTCATAATCATCTACGGATGAACAGCATACCAGTCCGGTCTGACTCCTGCCATCCATAACCAGCTCGTAAATGTAATAACAGGGGTTTTCATCCTGAAACAATACACCACGGCTAATCAAGTCTGTGAGGTTCAACCTTGCTTTGGTGTAAACAGATTCATCATAAATGCTGAGTTCAGAGGGCATGTCCACTTCAGACTTCGTCACATGCAGGAAAGAATTAGGTAAAACAGCCACTACCTGCCTGGCTTCTTCACTAGAAAGGACATCATAGGGAGGTGCTGCTACAGCAGCTGCTTGATCAGGCTGAGGTCTCAGTGCACGAAAAGGAAATATTTTTGCCATTTGCTATGTTATTATGCGTGTTTGTTTGCGAAGTCCTTCATCAATGCTGTAATCGATTCAACACTCTCCAGCGGAAGGGCATTGTACATGGAAACCCTGAATCCTCCTACACTGCGGTGGCCTTTGACACCTACCATCCCTGCTGACTTACACGCTGCAAGGAACAGCTTTTCCAACTCTTGATCAGGCATGGTAAAAACGGCATTCATGTGACTCCTATCAGCTTCTGCCACCGGCAGGTTGAAAATGGGAAGTGATGAAACTGTTTCGTACAAAAGCGCAGATTTACGAAGGTTGATTTCCTCTATTGCGTTTACGCCACCTATGCTTTTGAGCCAGCGCAGGGTAAGGAGGCATACATAGATGGCAAATACCGGTGGTGTATTGAGCATGGAACCATTGGCCACATGCTGGCGGTAATCGAGCATGGAAGGCAGTTTAGCGTTGGCTGTTTCCAAAAACGACTTATCCGCAATAACCAGATTGACACCGGCTGCACCTATATTTTTTTGCGCACCGGCATAGATGAAAGAGAACCTGTTGAAATCCATCTCCCTGCTCAGGATATCACTGCTCATGTCTGCAATCAATGGTATACCGGATTCAGGGATGGCATGCATCTGCGTGCCTTCGATGGTATTGTTGGTGGTATAATGAAAGTAGGCAGCATCTTCTGGGATGATGTACTCCTTTGGAATATAGCTGTAATTGCGGTCTTTGGAAGAGGCTACCACTTCCACTTGTCCAAACAACTTCGCTTCTTTAACAGCCTTAGATCCCCATACACCTCCGTCAAGGTAAGCTGCCTTTTTGTCCGGAGACAAGAAATTCATGGGCACCTGAAAGAACTGGGTTGATGCACCACCATGTAAAAAGAGCACTTCTTTGTTGTCATTGAGCTGCATAAGCTCTTTGACAAGTGAAATTGCTTCGTCCAACACGGCTTCAAATAAGGGCGTACGATGCCCGATCTCTAAAATGGATAGTCCTGTACCGTTGAAATCCAGTATCGCCCTGCTGGCTTCTTCAAAAACCGGTTTAGGGAGAATGCTCGGACCCGCATTGAAATTGTGTATCATCGGATGATGGGTTAAAAGGTGGAATGGCAGGCAGCGCCGCAAAGATACTTAAATTGGGCTGACCAGCATCCACCCAAGCTGTATACCAAAAGGAAGCTACTGCAAAAATAGCCTGACGCATGCGGCGTTCTACCATGCCAGCCAAACTGCTGTGGTAAGCAGTAGCATAAGCTGATGCATATTGTCTCACCACAACACCATTGCGGGTTTCATACGCAAACCTCGACCCAGGAGGAAAAGCCTGGCTCAACGCCTTTTCAAAGCGTAAAACCGTATCTGCTGCAGCTGCACTTTCGCGGACACGCAGCCAGATGAAAGCTGCAGGATCTTTCAGATAAATAGCTTTCCCAATGATGAGGTCGTATTCTTTTTCTGCAAAGAGTTCTGGCAGCCTGCTTTCCCAAAAGCCATGGATGCCATGTTGATCCGTTTTTTGTCCGTTGTGGTTGCTGCTGGCATGCAGTGGCACATGCACATCTCCGATATAATGTCCGATATCTGCTGCAATTTTGAGGATCGCATCTTTATCCCCCTCCTGAAATGCCCTGACCAGCCTGCCCTTCATGACGATAATCCACCAGGGTGCAATACCATGGGCGTTGAGGCTGTCTTCGCCATAGACAGCTTTCGCCTTTTCCCAGCTTACCGGAAGACTATCTGCTGCTTTTCCGTAGCGGTCCATGTCAATGTAGTGTCTCGGCGCTTCTTCTTTCACCGCATAGCGCCGCTTATCCGGATCAGTAGCATGATCTGCCAGGAAGCGAATTTGTTTCTTGAAAAAAGGAATCATCTGCGGGGGCAAAAGAAATACCGCATGGTAGTTGATGTGGCGATGACCGAAAAACCCCCAGCTGACCGTAGTTGA
>JBDLTO010000430.1:0-5496 GCA_039805815.1 Bacteroidota bacterium
GTCCATTAGGTCCCATGAATCCGCCTCTTTTTTCAGGATGGGTATAACCGCCTGGACTTACATAAACTTCTTTCCCTTTTGCTTCTGTCCATTTATAAATGATATTGGCGGGAATATCAGATACTAAAAGCATCATTTCTTGTTCTATCCAAAGCGGGCCTTCAGTAAACTGAAAGCCATCTGCAATCATTTCGATTTTCGCATCTTTGTGAATCAGTTTAGAAAGTTTTTTTGAATGGGTTTCAATTGATCCAGTTACAGGGTTGATTTTCTGTGCATTAACCGCAATAAACAGGGAACATAATCCTAAGATCAATAATGATTTTTTCATGCTAGAGGTATTTTAACTTCTATGAATAATCGGGAATTTTCTACCAAGTTCTTTTACTCATCATGGTGTCTAGTTCTGTACGAGACATTTTGCCCAATTCAGGATGTTTTTCCAGCCATATTAAAAATGCTGATTTGATTTCATCAGACCATTGGCTGTCAATTTCACCGGTACTGTACTTTCCAGAACGGACCATTTCAAATCCAAATTTGTCTTTACGTACAACAAATTCTGAAGTGCTGACCACTTGTTCAGCCAAGTGTGCTGGAACAAAGAGTACGCCTTCTTTTTGCGCAATAACAAGGTCTCCTGGAAGAACTATTGCGGCACCAATTCTGATTGGCGTATTCAAACCCATCAGAACCATTTCTTCTGTGAATGATGGATGGAAATCGCGAACAAAGGCATTGAATCCTTTGAGTAAACTGATTTCTTGCAAATCCCGAGCTGCTCCATTAAAAACTATGCCATTACCGGATTTGCTGTAAATGGAATTAGCGAGGGTAGCTCCCATGATGGAGCCCCCGCTAATTTTACCAAAAGCGTCTGCTATATAAATATCACCTTTTGTGAGAATATCAATTGGCCAGGAATTGGTATTTCCTTTTCTTCCTTGAGCAGCCCCTCTTTCTTTGATGTTTTTCTCCACATCAGGTCTGCTGGGCAAGTACATTGCCGTTACTGCCCTTCCAGTCATAGGGAGGTCATTGACGATTTTCCAGTTGCCTTCAAACTGATTCAAATAACCTTCATTCTTAAGTACAGTCCATGCATCATCGATCATGATGGATTTTGCCCGTTCAAGCAAATTATCTGGAATTTTTGGCCTTCCATCAGCAAACCTTTCACCCTTCCATGCCGATGTCAGGAAATTCATTTCTTCCTTGGAAATGGTTTGTGAACATAGTGTCAGATGAGATAAACCTATGCAGAAAAAACAAAAAAAGCTGATGATATTTATTTTCATACTTATATAAGTTATTCAAAAAATGGGATACCTGGAGTTGCATATTTTTTCATGGCTTCCATATTAAGATCAACACCAATACCAGGTTTCTCTGATACTTTGATGAAACTGTCTTTAACCCAGTTTTCTTCATCAAATGTCACGATTTCCCTGTACATTTTATTGGTGTGGAAATAAGATTGCCATTCCATTAAGTGAAAATTAGGAACAGTTACACATACATGTGCGCATGCCATTGCGCCGAGTAAGGAGGCTACCATGTGAGGAGCAAATGGCACATAGTAAAGGTTTGCAAGATTGGCAATACGCTGGCCTTCTCCCAATCCACCGCATTTTTGGAGATCAGGCATTACGATGTCTACGCCATTGTCCAGTAGTTGTTTGAATCCATGGCCAAGATAGACATTTTCTCCTGCAGCAATAGGTGTAATGGATTCATCACAAATGGTTTTAAAGGCATCAAAGTTTTCTGCAGGAATAGGTTCTTCAAGCCAAGTCAGGTTCAGTGGTTCTACTTTTCTCGCGATGGTTTGCGCGGTAACATGGTCATATCGTCCATGCATGTCTACGCATATATCAATTTTTGGACCAACTGCTTCTCTAACTGCTGCAAGTTGATTGTACATTCTTGATATTTCCCCTGGGCTGGCAGTCCAGTTCCAGCGGTCATATTTATCAGGATCTGCCACAAAATCAAGGTCGAATTTCAGGGCATTGAAATTCCAGTTTTTGATGGCTTCTTTGGCCGCATTTGCAAAATCATCAGGTGATGGAAACTGTGTGCGGTAAAGAGCGGTATCACAATATACCCTGACTTTATCTCTGAATTTACCACCCAATAATTGATATACGGGCAGTCCCAGTGCTTTACCAGTAAGATCCCATAAAGCAGTTTCGATGGCGGATAATACGGCTACAAACATTCCTGATTGCCCACCTCCGAAATGAGCACCTCTTCTCATTTGCTCAAAAATCTGGTGAACAGCAAAAGGACTCCTCCCTTTTAATCTTCTACCCAAATTTTGTACCAGGTGATAGGTGCCGCCAATGGCATCAACTCCTTCACCAAGTCCATAAATATCCTGATCCGAAAATATTTTGACAAACAAACTACCGCCGATATATCCGCATTTTACATCTGTAATCTTTAGGCTGGAAGGTGCTGAAGCCATGGGGGTTCTTTCTATTGCTTCTTCTAATCCTTTGCCAAATGTTGCCATTGGCGCAAGTGGGGCAATCGAAGCTGCTATTGCAGCTTTCGATAAAAATGATCTTCTTGAATTAGACATTTTATTTGTTTTTTAGTTTGAAAAATTGGTTCTGGATAGTTTAAAAACTATTGGTTTGTTGGGTGGCAGATTCTCTTTGTTTAATAATTTCCATTACCTGTTCTTTCCCAACAGGTAATTTGTTGGCATTGTCTTTGAGCCACTGGGTAAAGTCTTTTTGAATGTTATCTGCCCATCTGGCATCAATTTGTCCTGCGGTGTATTTTCCTTCGCGGATACGCAGCTGTCCGAACATGTCTTCCAGTCGAACCAGCTCTGAACTTTTCACTACTCTTTCTGCTAAATGTGGTGGAATGAATATGACAACACCCATTTTGCCCAACACAACATCTCCTGGCATTACTGTAACTGATTTTATTCGCGTTGGCCTATTGATACCTACAATCATAGTAGTTAAGTCCCTGTTGGGTCCGCCACCAGGATTATGGAAGGATGGGTCATAGCTACTGAAAAATGAAGTAAAACCGCCTAATTCCTTTAGTCCCTCCACATCCCTGAGGGCTCCGTCATAAACTATACCATTTCCTGTTTTGGTATAAATAGCTGTTCCAACTCTATCGCCTATAGTGGGTCCATTTTTTTTTGCTCCAAACTGATCTGCAACATAAACATCTCCTTTTGTTAACTGCTCTACTGCCCAAACGTTTTGAGATCGTCTTCCTTCTTGCTTTCCAAGCGAGTCGATTGCCTTCCAAACATCTGGTCGGCCAGGCATAAATGTTGTGGTATATGCACGACCTACAAGCACACTATCTGCATTTAGAATTTGGCCCCATCCATCTGCTATTTGATATCGGTAGCCTGCGCTATTCAAGATTGCCCATGCTTCTTCAATAGTGACTGGCTTCATTCTGCGGATAATATCATCAGATACCCTGGGTCTCCCGTCTGGGAAACGTTCGCCTTTCCATTCAGGTGTGTATAAAATTAGTTCTTCCTTACTTATCTGAACCTGCTGGCTGAATGATTGCATATTGAGTATGAACGTAGCTAAAAAAAGGCAGCATATTTTCCGAATTGTCATAATAAGGGTTTTAAGTATAATTGATTATTGTTTGTTTAGCGCAAAGATTTAATTGATGGCCGTGCCAGTCTGATGCTCTTCCTTAGGGGTTCTGTTATGCCACCAACTTGCAAGTATTGATCCTGTGATATTCATGAAAGGCCCAAAAACAGCTGCACCCAGTCCCATAGTTGCTATTTTCCCCATTTCTTTTGCAATACCTGAAGCAAGTCCCGCATTTTGCATGCCTACTTCTATGGCAATAGTGCGACAATCTTTTTCACTCAGTTTAAATAGTCGTCCTGACCAATATCCTAATAGATAGCCGCACAAATTGTGAATGAGGACTACAACCATTAAAACGAGCCCGATTTGCAATAAACTATCTCTTCCTGCTGCAACAATGATTGTAAGTATAAATGCTATTCCAAACATGGAAACAAATGGCATTGCACTATCAAGCCATTTTGATTTACCTGTAAGCAATTTATTGAAAATCAATCCAGCACCAATTGGAATGATAATCATTTTAGAGATATCCCACATCATTTTTAATACATTAATCTCTACCAGTTCACCTGCAAAAATTTTCATTAAAAATGGCGTCACCACGGGGGCAATCAAGGTGGTTATTGATGTTACGGTAAGGGATAATGCAAGATTCGCTTTTGCCAGGTAGCACATGACGTTGGAAGCCAATCCGCTCGGGGAGCAACCAATCAAAATTATGCCTGCTGCAATTTCCGGTGGGAAGCCGGTAAGTTTTGCAAGGATATATCCCACTAAGGGCATGATGATGAATTGACTCATTACTCCGATAGCAACTCCTTTTGGGGTTTTAATGACTGCTGCAAAGTCTTGCATACTCATAGATGTTCCCATACCAAACATAATCAACTGAATAAGTGGAGTAATCAAATTGCTCAACTTATAAGTGCCCCATTGCAAAAAGTAATCAGGATGGAACATAGATAGGGATACCGTTCCGAAAATGATTACTGTAAACGAAAGACCCTTTAGTTTTTCATTTCCCCTGAAACCTAGGGCGAGTGAAATGAAAAAGAGAAGCAGCATCCAGCTAGAAATATTATGTTTACCGAATAGGGAAAGTATTGCAAAAGAGATTAAAAAAATGATGCCTAATGCATAAAAAAATGCGTACTTATTTTTTGTTTTAAACATAACAATATAGGTATAAAAATGGGTAAATATGTTATTGTAAACTGACGATACTTTCAAAGTCGGATTTCAATTTTATACTAAGTTTTTCGAATACCTCATAATGCTTTGAATAGATACTGTTCAAGTTTTTATTAGGGAAATATTGTTCTTGCAATACAATACTTTTTGCGGCTTTTTCCAATGAATCGTATATGCCCATCTCTGTAGCGCTTAATAAATATGCACCCAAGCCAACACTATAATTATGTTGACTGATGCTGACGGGTTTATTGAAGATATCTGCAATTAATTGTGCGCATAACGGAATTGATGCAAAACTTCCATTTATTGATAGGCTGTTGAATGTGCAATGATGATCTAGAATTTTGCCTATGCTGTAAATTTCATAAATGATTCCTTCTATAACTGCACGGATGAAATGTTGACGTTCGTGCTTGATATTAATGCCAAAGTAAACACCTCTTGCATTAGCGTCCCAAATTGGAGCCCTTTCCCCCAATAGATAAGGAAGAAAAATCAAGCCTTCTGCTCCAGCATTAACTTTGCTTGCCACGGCAATCAATTCTTCCATAGCATATTCAAGATCATAGGGATTCCTGAAATCTCCGAATTGTTTCGCAAACCATTCAAAAATAACGCCACCACTATTTGTTGGACCGCCTGAAACATAATAATCTTCAGTTAGTAGGTAGTTAAATAACCGTTGATGCTTATCGTTCAGGAC
>JBDLTO010000431.1:0-3237 GCA_039805815.1 Bacteroidota bacterium
ATCATTTGAATATGGTTGACAGTTCAACCTTATTTGTTCCTCCACCTGAACAGTCGCGTAAATATAATTTAATCAACGTAGAGTTCAGCACCTCTGGTTTTGGTACAAATGGGTATTTCAAAAATGTGGTACTCAGCGATATTACAGATACAGATGGAGATGGTGTACTGGATTTTGATGATGATTGTCCTACAGTGTCTACCCATCCTTCAGCCCCTAGATCCATCGATACAGTTTCATGCACAAATGCTAACCAGTTTTCTTTGAATTTGATTCCAGAAACTGGGCATCGGCTGCTTTGGTATCCATCCAATGAAGTGGGTGAAAAGGAAGATACTTTTTCCAACATAGTGCTTTCAGGGTCTAATTCGAAAAAGACCATATTTGTGAGCCAGATGAATTTATTAAATGGCTGTGAAAGCAAACGATCTCCAATTGTTATTACATTAAATTCTTCACCTTCAAAACCAATACTTTCATTTGCCGCCAATTCCAATGGCCAAGTTTGTTTGGGTGAGAATAGTACACAAATGAAGTCAAGTTCAATCATTGGCAATCTTCAATGGCAAAAATCAACGAATGGACTTGATTATACAGATTTAGTAGGATTTTCAGATACAACATACTTAGCAGCTAATTTGAATGTATCAACTTACTTTAAGATCATTGCTTCCAATTTATGCGGGTCAGCCGAAAGTGATAGCAAACTTGTGACAGTCAATCCGAAGCCAACGGTTAGCTTCACGGTGAACAACGCAACCCAGGTATTGACAGGTAATTCCTTTGTATTTACGAACACTTCAACCGGAGGCAGTACGTACTTGTGGAGGTTTGGCAATGGTGTTACGGCAACGACTCAGAATGCCACCTACAGCTACGCTGGAGCAGGCAGCTATGTGGTGAGGTTGGTTGTGACATCAGCTGCAGGATGCCGGGACAGTTCATCTACAACGGTAACGGTGACAGCACCTCCGCCGCCACCTGTTGCTGCGGGTAATTTATATGCTGCAGGTACAACGTGTGCGCAGTTCAATGCTAGAACTGCTATTGCATTGAACCGCTTGTGTTATACGGTTACCAGTGGCAGGGTATCAGCGGTGACGCCATCGAGCTTTATGTATTACGTAAAAGTAACCGCACCATCAGCCAGCTTTACGGTGAATATCAGTCAGACTGTTTCCAGAACTGGGTTTAGGTTGTTTACTGTGAATACTGGAGGCTCTGTGGTGAGTGGCGACAATTGCGCACGGGTAACCTCGGTGAGCAGTCCTTCTACCGGTCAGGCCCGGGCGATTGTTACGCGTGCTACTGTTGGCAGGACGTATATCATCTGTGTGCGTTATGATACGAGGTCATTGGTGGGTTATACGACCAATGGAACCTTTAGTGCCAACTACAGTTTCAGTGCGAAGATTGGCAACAATACTGTATCCAACAGCACCAGTACAGTGACGTTGTATCCCAACAATTGTGTGGGCGTTGCGGGTGGACAATTGGCGAGGATGCCAGAGTTGGGAGGCCTGCCAGGAGCATCAGCTGGCGTGGACAAGACGGGCAGTGAGGCCAGATTAGCTATCCGGGTGTATCCTAACCCATCGAATAACCGGTTCAATGTATTGATTGAGGGTAGCGACAGACAGACGAAGGGAGTGTTGCGGATAATGAATGCACAGGGCCAGATAGTGGAAGAGATCAAGGATGTGAAACCGGGCATGGAACTGCAATTAGGCGTAAAGTATACTTCCGGAACCTACACGGCAGTCTTCATTCAAGGTAATCAGACAACTAGACAGAGGATGGTGAAATATTGATGTAGATTGTTTTTTAAATAAATTAAATTAATAATATGTAAATCATTTACAATGAAATACTTACATATATAATATCTTAACATGCTTGTTTTTAATAAATATTTTCCCCGTTTAATCAAAATTCAATGCAATTCATTTGAATAATTGTAGCATTGTAGTTGGATTTTAATTCTAAAAGTTTGACTTTCAAACATATTAGTTGGAATATAATCCCCTAAGAACTGTCTCGATGATGATAAAAAGGATCCTGTTCATATTGGGTATAAACATTTGGGTTCATCAAATGGTCAAAGCTCAGGATCCACATTTTTCCCAGTTTTTCGCTTCTCCATTAACCCAGAATCCTGCCAATATCGGGACTTTTACAGGGCAATTTCGGGTAGCCTCTAACTATAGGGATCAATGGCCTGGAATCAACAAGGCTTATACAACAACAACAGTATCTGCAGATGCACACATGTTGTCTCAGTTCATCTCCTCCAACGACCAACTTTCATGGGGCTTGCTTGCCATGTCTGATGCTTCTGGCAATGGCTTATTGGGTCAGCAAAGTGCTACAGTAGGTCTTTCTTATTCAAAGGGTTTGAATCAAGATAGAACCCACGCTATTACGATTGGTTTTCAATCAACTTACCTTAAACTCCGGTTTAATCCCGAAAAGGCAGACTTTGAAGATGAGCTTTCGCCTGCTGGTTTTGATCTTCCAACTGCAGAATCTTTTTTCTTAAACAATAATCAGCAATCGGTTTTTGATTTACATGCAGGGGTTAAGTATGTTGGTAATCTCACTGAAGCAACCCTCTTTTATCTTGGCTTTGCTGGTTATCACCTGGGGAGGCCTGCAGTAGGTTTCTTTGATAACCGCAATAGCATTAATATGCGCTTCAATATCAGCAGTGGTGGATATACCATTATTGACCCAAACAACTTCATTCATTTCAGCGCTCAGTATCAGCGGCAAAATAATTTCAGGGATTTTACATATGGCGCAGCATGGAATAGAATCTTGAATAATAGTTCTAATGGTAAATTACAAGGATACCTTGGTGTTTGGAGCAGAAATAATGAATTTTTGATACCCTATATGGGATTAGATTTCAATGGATTTCAGTTCGGATTTAGCCAGGATTTAGGTGTAGGAACCAAAAAAGCCAAAGCCTCCCAATACCAGAGTTCAGAAATTTCGTTTGTTTGGACAATGGTTCGGGATGAAAGTTTGAAGAGTCTAGAATGTCCTAAATTTTAAAAATGCAGTTGATCTTTCGTATTCTGGGTGTATTATTACTTCTTCATATTTTCATTGAGGCTGATGCTCAGTTTTTACCTGCTAAGAAAGAAATTTCCGCAGTGTGTGGGCCATCTGCATACGCAAATCTAAAATACAGTGACAGTGCTGTTAGGAACTCTGAATTGTCTCGACAAATTA
>JBDLTO010000432.1:0-4066 GCA_039805815.1 Bacteroidota bacterium
GATTTTTTTGAATATCCTATCCCATCTTGGGCCATTTTGCGAACTAAACCATATCAGGGTTGCTTTCCCAACTACATGATCTTCAGGCACAAAACCCCAAAATCTCGAATCTTGTGAATTATGTCTGTTATCTCCCATCAACCAGTAATAATTCATCCTAAAAGTGTAAGTGGCTGATTCTTTTCCATTAATCAAAACTTTATCGCCATTCTCCTCCCATTTATTTCCTTCATAAACCTCAATAACGCGTCTGTAGATAGCCTTGTTTTTTGAATTAAGTTCAACAGAGGAACCTTTTTTGGGAACCCACAATGGACCAAAATTATCTTCACTCCATTTATAATGAGAAGTATCATACGGAAATGTATTTCCAAAACCACTTGGATTAAGATCTGGCTGTATACTCCCAGGCAGTACAAACGAGAATGCCTGTACCTTTTTAACTTGCTCAGGTGTTAATGTTAACCTATAGGTATTGGGTTTATCCTGCACCTGCAATAAATCACGTTGCTCAGAATCATCTGGTTGTACGTTTAGATCATCACGTATAAAATCGTCTGGAAAGAAACCTGACCCATCTAAAGTAACATAATAAGGCATTTCTGAGGCGGGCGGCTGAGTTGCTGAATTTCCATTGATAAATACATTCCCATTAACAATAGTTATTGTATCTCCAGCAATTGCAACACAACGCTTGATAAAATTCTCACGTTTATCCACAGGTCTTACAACTATGTCATCACGCTCAGCTAAAAGCATTTCTCGCGTCCCACCTCTTGAAGAATAAGCGCGCAAATAATCATAATAATTAATTTCAGACTGAAATTCAGTTATTACTGTATCTCCAACAGGGTAATTAAAAACAACAACATCATTTCGCTCTATTGGAGTTGCCAGAAAACGTCTATATGGCAATTTTATCCACTCAAGATATGACTTGGAATTACCAACTGGTAATGTATGGTGCACGAAAGGAAATGCAAGTGGTGTGTTCGGAATCCGAGGACCGTAACTTGTTTTACTCACAAAAAGAAAATCATTGACCAACAAGGTTTTCTCCATCGAACCAGTAGGGATAACATATGCTTCGAATATAAAGGTTCGAATAATCGTAGCCGCAACTACTGCAAAAACAGCAGCATCAATCCATTCTCGTGTTGCAGATTTTCTAAAATTCTTGACAACAGGGATTCCTGAATAACGTTCATCTTTTGAGAAACCAAGATAAGGGAAATAAAAAAATGGAATGAAAACTGTTGCTGCATGATGAAGTAAAGAAAATCTACCGAAATGCTCCACGAATTTGATACATAACCAGATGGTAACAAACTGCCCAGCAATTGGAATGAGCTGCAGAAAAAACCAATGCAACTTCAACTCCATTTTCAGTACCATCAGATATGTATTATAAAAGGGCACTAAGGCTTTCCAGGGGGTAATTTCTGCTTTCTTAAACATACCATATAACCCTAAGTGAAATCCTATTGTACACACAAAAAATATCATCCAACCTAATCCCATTGTTTAAATTTTTTCGTAGTCAAATGTAACATAATTGACGGATTTAAAAATTAAGTTTCATCTTAGTATTAAATTAAAATTTGATTGGTAAAATACAAATTTGATTGGTTAAAAAATGAACAATTTTAATATCAAAGACATCGAAAATTTGACCGGGATTAAAGCACATACACTCAGAATATGGGAAAAAAGGTATGGGAACATCATGCCTCCAACCTCAGCAGGTAAACATCGTCAATATGATAATAATGACCTCAGACATATTTTAAGGATTTCCTCACTCTACCATAACGGCATCAAAATTTCTAAAATTGCAGACATGACTGCAGAAGAAATCGCAAGTTCAACTGTTAATATGGACGAGAAAACTAATTTTGAAGTTTTTATCACAAGATTGGTAGAATTCACTCTGGAGTTGAATGAAGCAGGATTTAAAAGACTTTTTTCTGAACTCAAAGAAATGATGGGGGAGGAAAATCTTTATTTGCATGTTATCTTCCCTTTTCTTTCAAGAATAGGCAATTTATGGCTCAATGGTAAGGTTGTGCCAGTTCAGGAACATTTCTGTAGCAATCTCATCAGAAATGAACTATTGCTTAGCATTGATCAAATAACCCAAAAAACTAAATATAATGATAGTGCGATTAAAGTAGTATTATTTACACCTGAAAATGAATTCCACGAAATTCCTTTGCTTTTTTTTAATTTTCTTTTAAAAAAACTCAGGTTTAAGACTATTTATCTTGGAACAAATTGCAACAATCAGGTTGTAGAAGAAGTAATACAAAAAACAGAAGTCAATACTATTTTGATTTATCTTATTACAAATTTCTCCGATACAAGTAATCAGGAAATGGTGCATTATTATAACAAGAAGTACAGCAATTTAAATATAATCTATGCCGGACCCGGATTCAGGAATGTAGTGAGTGAACGAGAAAAAACTTGTATTGCAGGTGACTTAAATACGGTTATTGATTATTTCAAAAAAAAATGAAATCAGGATAAGGCAACTGAAGTTATCCTGGATCTCGATGGTATATCTTTGATTGTAGCATCCGCATTCAGTTGGTTAAAACTTATTTCTTCGCAAGAAGCCTGATCTGAGGCTGTACAAAATCGCAAAGCAGTCCAAACATGATCAATTACCACCTCGTCTATTTTCAAAAACCCTTTTTGGTGTAAACAATCCCAGTTACAATCCCTGTTTAAATCACTGACTATTTTTGATGTTGGTTTGGGATAAGCAATCCAAAGTTTACCTTTATCACGTAATGCAGGTAAAACATCAATGAGAATTTGTGATAGCTGATTATAATTTATTGCAAAAACCAAAGCAAAATCGATTTTCCTGCTTTTCAATAATGGCGTTACATTTTTAGCAAATGACAATTTTGTAAAATATTTTTCCAAAGTGGATGGAATCCCTTGAATCAATAAATTTTTTTCTTCGCAAAATTGAAGTTTTTCAAAAATGTTGACTAACATATTGAAAGTAGTTTTGGTTTGAGTTATAAAATTAACATTTTTTCCACTAAAAATGCTAATTGGTGATTTTTTTTAAGGGATATTAGGTATTAAATTGAAAATAAAAATCACCCCCTCCTCATACGCTTTCTGTCGCGATTTTTAAAAATTGGTACTTTATTTTCACTTCCAGATAACAAACGACCAATATTTTTTTGATGTGTTAGAACAACAAGAAGCGCAACGGCTATTGCAAATATTCTATAAGCATCATTTTCAACGTTGAAAATAACCAATATAAAAACTGGAAAAGCCATACTTGCCAATATGGAACTAAGTGAAACGAACCTTGTAAGAAATAAAACCAGTAAAAAAACACCAACACAACCTAGAGCTGTGAAAGGTGAAATAGCAATAATCAACCCAAATAAAGTTGCAACACCCTTTCCCCCCCTGAAATCAGCCCAAATAGGGAAAATGTGTCCCAAAACTGCGGCTAAGCCTAATCCTATTTGAAAATTTGTTCTAGCGAATTCATTATCAATGTAAAAAGGGAGTAAAAGAGCAAGTTTTACAGCTAGTATACCTTTCAAAACATCAAGAAACATTACGATACTACCCCATCTTGAACCTAGCACCCTGAATGTATTGGTTGCACCTGCATTACCACTTCCATAGTCCCTTATATCAATATTGAACTGGGTTCTACTGATAATCAGGGATGTTGGTATTGATCCCAACAAATATGCCAGAATAATCAGAAAAAATTCATTCATTGCAATGAAATTGTTTTAAGGAATAACAAATTTAATGAAAACTTAATAAATGACAGCATTTTAACTGTTATTGTTATTACTAAAAACAATACAAATCCAACCATTTTCTTTTAAAACATGAATTGGATTGCCAAATAAAGGAGCATAAATAGCAGTAATATCTTCATAATCATCATTTAACAACCCACTTAAGATTAATTTTCCATCAGGATGTAAAACCTTATTAATAGCATCAACATGGGCCATCAATACATGTTTATTGATGTTTGCCAAGATAATATCAGATTGGGGAATATTATCCA
>JBDLTO010000433.1:0-6279 GCA_039805815.1 Bacteroidota bacterium
TAACGTAAAAAAGAAAAACCAGTTGATGGAAGTCCATCTAAAACAGGATATGTATAATCTCCTTTAGGAGATGCATTCCTAATTGAACCTTCAAGCTTGATAATACGATCTCTTCTGTTTACCGTACTCCAATAAACCAATCCCCTATTGATAGTTTTCTTATCTGTTGCAAGACCTTCAATCACAAGAACAGAATCCTTAAAATAAGATCTTGTAGTTTCATTTGTCAAATAATAAGCAAACATTTGTTGTGCTTTTTCAAACAGATGAATTCTATCCCTTTTTCTCAAAACTGTTGAAAATGAATCTACCCTTTCACCGGAAGTATTTATTAAATAACAATCTAATTGAATAGAATGCCGGTTTCTTAAAATTGAATAGCTGAAATAGTTATTGCCATGCTTACTGAATGATAATGTATCATTACCATCTTTAACCATATAACTGTATCCATCATCTAAATAATTTGTGCTCCGCAAATTCAAGGGAATGGTATCAAATGGGGAGAAAAAATACAATAGAGGTTCATCTGAAATCAACTTGCTCGGAGCTTTTGGAAAGAGTGCAATTTGATCAATTGCTTGCTTATTCAATTTGTATTTGAGCACATTAATAAAAAATGCATTCAAATTTGTCTGAATAGTTTTTGATGCAGCATAAGCAATATTAGAAAGAGCATCTTCAATTGTAACAACAGATGGTTGCTCCCGAATATTTTTAAAAAAACCGGGAAACATTCTGTTTTTCCCAAAAATATCAAATATTGGAAAAACACCAACTGTGGAAAAATAAGCAGATGCATTATGCCCAGCTCTGCCCCTATTCGGATCCAGTACGCCATCTAAATCCCATCTTGCAAAAGAATTATAGGGATTTGCAGAGGTGTCATTGATGTAACCGCGCGACCAAGTTCTGGACCATTCTAAATTCATTAAAGTCTCATTCATCTGTCGCTCTGCAGGATCATCCATGATCTCATCAAAAGCATATTGATACATAATTGCGGCAAAAGCCTCTGCAAATCCTCCATTTTTATCATCCGTATTAGGTCTGAATGGAAATAATATTTTATCAGAAAAGTTAAAGAAATTTCTACCAAATTCATACCCAATAATTACGTCCCGATTTACATTTTGTTTGTATTTATGATTGTAATAAATACCAGAAAATCCATCAACTTCAATACCCTTTGCGCCAATCAACCCACAACCAGCTCCACATGAAGGGGGGCCAAAAAAAACATTAGCCTTGTATCCATAATTCGGATTTCCCCCTACTGGATCGTACCCAAGATTGTTCTTATAGAATGCATAAAGTGTATCTACCCTCTGAACTATACGCACAAGCGTAGCTGTATCTTTCAATTGATTCCTGTTAATCACTGAGGTGTCAATGAATAGAACAGTGTACTTTGACTCAATGGAATAGGCGGGTATTATCCTTCCATCAAAAGCATTATAGTTCTCTTGCTTTAAAGAAAACTGTGCATGGGTCTTTCCAATGACCATAGTAAGAAATGCAATACATAGAAACCTATACAAACTCATAAAGCGAACATCCACATATTATTCAATCTTGTAATAAAAGAAGTTATGAAATTGGTGAAGTAACCGGTTACTTAAGAATCTAAGAGTTGCTTGACAGCAGAAAAATGCACTGGCTCAATAAAATAATCAAAATACCGCTTGTCATTTTTATTGCGGACGCTTTCGATCAGGCCGCTGCTCGTATTGGAGAAAGCCCGGAACTTGTTGTTGATGCTGTTGAAAACCTCACTGCGCACCTTCTTCTGCAATCCCTTGCTCTTATTCTTGATACCCAACACATGGTTGATCTCCTCCAAATCAACATGGCCACCTGCCTCCGACCGCTGCAAACAAAGCAGTATAACCTCTTTCTCAGTGGCATTGAAAGGACTGGCTATTGAAACTTCTGGCAACTGAACCGGAGTTGTTTCGGCAGACTGTTTCAGAACCAGATCTTCCTCATCAACTTCAGCAATTTCATCCTCACTGGGCTCTATATCTGAATTAATGTCTGATGAGTCAACAACTTTATCAATTGAATCAGCTTTCCGCTCATCAGCATCTCGCCTCTTCCTGCTTCTAACAATCAACAAAACACCTGCTGCAATTACCAGCAAACTGGTTGCCACAATTGGCACGGTGTTAGTCTCTTGCACGAGTTCTGCAGAATCCATAATGGGCAATCCGCCAACATACACCGAATCCTCTTTCCCGGTTTCGGAATTCATGTAATAGACCGTATCCCCTATCAGGTATTCCAAATCATACAAAAGGTTGTGTCTATTCAAGGTCTGGGTAACAGGATGAATGCCGGTCTGGCTGAAAATATTACTACTGTAATCCAAACGTATCAATTGGAAAAGGTTTTCGATAACCAAACCGTTTTGCGTTTCATAATGCACCTCTGCATTGGCCCTTTCGGCTGCATTGAGCAAAGCAGGATTAACTACCCCAGACTGGCTCCATTTCCTGGTGGGCACATCAAGCACCCATGACCGCTCATCCACCTCACCTACCTTATGCCGGATCTGCTTCACGCCATCATTAACAAACTGTTGGAAGGGAACATGGAGCTGCCTGCTGGCGGCATCATACCAAATCAAATTGGTTGGATTGTACTGGGCAATAATCTCACGATCTAAGGGCACTACGTCCCATTCGCCTTGCCTGAAATTGAACTTCCGCAATAATCCATTGGTCTTCCAAAACCCATAACCTCCGTAACTGTAAATATCCTCCCCGTCACTGAACTGATAAGACCCGATATTGTAAAACAATCCAAGGGTACTGTCGATTCGCTGGAAACGGATAAACTGACTGTCACGGGAAACGGCTTTGTACATCCTACTGGTACTCTGTACAAAAACATACAAGTTACTATCAGTCCGGATCAACTGCTGTCCGCCCACCTTAAAGTCATCCGACCAAGGCCTAAGCTCCAAAAAAGAATACCTGCCGCCACTCAAGGGGTAAGCATAGCCAGGCTGACTGAGGTACTTCTGTAAAAAAGGGGTGATTTTCAATGGGTAAAATTCCTGACTACGTACTGCGGTATGCAAAGTCAAAAAAGAACATAGGATGAGCAACGGCTTCATAAGCTGTATAAATATAATAAATAGATATAATTTATCACTTATTTCGGAGAAGTAACCGGTTAGGTAACCGACTTTTACACATTAAATTCCCCTCCTGCCCAGACCGAGCAAAGCGAGCGTCTGGGATAGGAGGGGTGGATTCCATGAGCAAAGCGAAATGGAAGACGGGGTGGTTAAAATTACCCCTAACTTTGTTGTCCAATGGAAAAATCAAACTTTGTAGACCAAATCAGAGTCTTCTGCAAAAGCGGTCACGGTGGAGCGGGAAGCAAGCATTTTATGCGGACAAAATTCAATGCAATGGCTGGTCCGGATGGTGGTGATGGCGGAAGGGGTGGTCATATCATTCTAAGAGGCAACAAACACCTGTGGACACTCCTCCACTTGCGTTACTATAAAAATGTCATCGCTGAAAACGGACAGGGTGGCAATAAAAACAACATGACTGGTAGAGACGGTGAGGATATCATCATCGAAGTTCCCCTCGGCACTGTTGCCATGGATGAAGAAACGGGAAATAAGGATGGGGAAATCCTTGAAGACGGACAGGAATTCACCTGGGTAAAAGGTGGAAGGGGCGGTCTGGGAAACAAAAATTTCGCTACTGCCACAAACCAGGCTCCTGAATATGCCCAGCCGGGTGAAGCAGGTTCTGAAGGATGGAAAGTACTGGAACTGAAAGTATTGGCCGATGTAGGATTGGTGGGCTTCCCCAATGCAGGCAAATCTACCTTGCTATCATCCATTACCGCTGCCAAACCTAAAATAGCTGACTATGCGTTCACCACACTCACGCCGCAACTAGGAATGGTAGAATACAGAAATGGCAGGTCATTCTGCATGGCAGATCTACCGGGAATCATCGAAGGGGCTGCTGAAGGACGCGGCCTCGGACATCGTTTCCTAAGGCATATCGAACGTAATCCTGTTTTGCTCTTCCTCATTCCGGCAGACAGTAACAACCACCGCGAAGACCTGGAAGTACTCTTCAGTGAACTGGAACAATACAACGAAGAACTCCTCGACAAACAATTTATCATCGCCATTTCCAAAAGCGACATGCTCGACGAAGAACTGAAAGCAGCTATTTCAGCTGAATTGCCATCAGATATCCCGCATGTATTCATCTCCTCAGTATCCGGATCGGGATTACAGGAACTGAAAGATTTGCTATGGAAGGAATTGAATCCCTAGTTTTTAATTGACAGGCAATTAAGCCTATATTTATAGGAAACTTCCATGCCTTGCATAAGCCACTCCAATGGATCTCTTCCGCTTTGCACCTGATGAAGGTATTCTTTCCGGGAATACTCATCCTGGCCAAAGCTGCCTATTTGCTGAATTGCACCATCCAGGGTCGCGACCTGATCATCAGCGGATTCGAATCGAAATGGGGTGGATGGGTCCTGATGGCGGCCATCCTTTTTTGGACGCTAATCACCTGGTATACCTCAAGACTGATCAGCTATAACAACCACAGCCAATACAGGCTGCCTGCATGGGGATTGACCCACATCCCGCGCTGGCTTGGATTCAATTGTCTCACCATCACATTTTCCGCCATTGGCCAAACATCCCTCCCAGCTGGATGGGCATCCCACCCCTTGGTGCTATTGTTGGGCTTTTCTATAGTATACCTGCTGTTTAACCGGATTTTTGATTGCTACCATATTCAGGTATCAAAAAGCAATGCAACCATACTGAAATCGGCCGCCAGGTTGCTTGCCATTTTGTTGTGCTTTGGAATGGCAATTGATAATAATCCCTTACATTGGCTTTTGCTAATCCCGCTAATGCAGATAGCACTCCTCTATCTCGTCACCACCAGGCGCATTGAAACCTCGAATGGACGGACAGGATTTGATGCATCAAATAAGCCTGTCAAACAAAATGACACCTTGTCCAAACTGATGGAATGGCTTTTTAACCAAAAATCGGATACTGATTCAACAGGAGATCAAAGCGATATTCTGCGGGAGAAAAGCTTTTTCGGAATTTTCAGCTCGCTTTCATTCCTGGCCTTGGCACTTTATATCTCCGCACTTTGGTCACCAGTATGGGCAAAAGCAATGGCTCCACTACCTATCTTGTTCCTTGGATTCGGCATTCTGCTGGGAGCAGGGAACATCCTCTCCATGCTCTCTTTCAAACTGAAAATCAACTTCCACTTTCTGGCTTTAGCCGCCATCATCTGTGCCGGATTTTTCCGTGAAACCCATGGAGTTGGACTGATCACATTGGAAAAAAATATGCTTTTGCATACCGGAAGGCCAAAGCTAAGGCCACATTTCAACCGCTGGATGGCAGCGCGTGCCAAAGTATTGGAAGAAGCCAAAGGAAATTTCCCTATCTACCTGGTTTTGTCTGATGGTGGCGCATCACGATCGGCTTACTGGACGGCCTCTGTACTATCGAGACTGGATTCCCTAAACCATGGTCAGCTCTTTCCAAGGATTTTTTCACTCTCCGGATCTTCAGGAGGAAGTTTGGGTAACCTTTCCTTCCTCGCAGCACAAAAAGCATCTAGCGACACAAGAACGAAAATGATTCAAGCTTACCTGTCAACCGACTTCCTAAGCTTCCCGCTTGCACACCTCATGGGCAGTGACATCATCCTGCCGCTTATACCCGGAAACCGATGGGGCGATAGGGCCGCAGCACTGGAAAAATCCCTGCAACAGACGGGAACACCTGTAATCGACAGCTTTATGGTTGCTGGCTTTTCCAGCCTCAACCCTTCAAATGACACGATGATGAAAACCCCAGTGGTATTTGTCAACTGCACCCGCATGCAAGACGGCAGGCCCGCCGCTGTAAGCAATATCCAATTGGATGAAAAGACATTCGGTCACCGGATGGATGTCTTGCGGGAACTGGGATCGGGCAAGGATTTACCGATGGCCGCCACTATTGTGCTAGGTGCCCGTTTCCCCTATTTCAGTCCGGCCGGCCGCATCCACAACAACTACTATGTAGATGCCGGGTATATGGACAATTCAGGCGCCGGCATCACCCATGAAATGCTGATGGACCTCCACGCACTGATCAGCGATTCCATCCGGAAAAACCCGAAGCATCTCTATAGTAAAATCAGGTTTCATGTCTTGCACATCACCAACGATCCGGTATCCAAATCGGTAATCTCTAACATCCATCCG
>JBDLTO010000434.1:0-8409 GCA_039805815.1 Bacteroidota bacterium
TTGCCCTGTTTTGGGCTCCATCCCTTTTTTCAATTTATTCAACTTCAAAAGGCTGGACATTTTAATCCCTTCGAGTTGGCTGATTTCATAAAGTGATTCACCTTTTCTAACCTTATGAAATTCCTTTTTTCCCGTTTTCTTTTTTGCCTGTAAAAAAATTAGCTGGTCCTGTTTCAAGGTTGTGGTACTGGATGGCAGATCATTGAAAGCCAATAGCGCGGATAACTGTATCCTTTTGTCTTTGGCAATGCTTAACAAAGAAGTTCCTTTTTCTGCTTCAATGACTTTAAGGCCATTTATTTTAAATATGGAGCCGTAATTACCTTTTGATTTGGTTGTTGGCTTGTTGGAATTAACCGTGTTTTTACTGGTAGATGAAGAAGGAGAGAGTTTTTTTATCGAACCGACTGTTTCAGACCTTTCTTCATCAATGGCTGGACCGGAAACTGTTGATTTTTTAAAGGCTTGATTGACCTGTTTGCTTTCATTTAGTGCTGTAAAATAACTTGAGAGATCAATCTCGTCCTCCTGCCCATCTTCGGCTGCATATTCATTCAATTCATTGAGCTGGTAAGTTTCGATGTATTTGATGAGGGTTTGGGCATAAACGGGACTTGTTGCATATCCAGCTTTTTTCAATCCCCAAGCCCAGCCTTCATAATCATTTGGATCAAGCTCAAAAAGCGAAGCATATCTTTCCTGTGATTTGAGGTAATTGGAATGGTCTTCATAAGACTCCTCTGCTTGCTCGTATTGCCTGAAACATTCCCCTCTTTCATCATCATCATGGTAAACTTTACCACCAGTCCAGCTGGATTTACATTTAAGTCCGAAATGATTATTTGACTTTTTTACGAGCATGCTTTTGCCTGCACCGGACTCATGGATTCCCTGTGCAATCTTTACAGAGGCAGGAAATCCTGTTCTGTTCATCTCCCTGATTGCAATGGGCGCATAGGTTTCGATGTATTCCAGAATAGATTCCCGGTACATGTCTTGAGCAACCGACTGGTTGGTAAAAGCAATAAAAATAAGCAACCCGAAGCAAAGATTTTTTCTAATCAATTTCATGTTCATCATCTGCAAATCATTTTATTCGAATAAGGGTAAGCCCGTCACGAATTGTCAGCATAAGCTTTTCAACCCGGTCATCCTTTTCCACATGTTTGTTAAATGCATCAATCGCTTTGGCATTCTTTCCGCTCAACACCGGCTTTAGCACTTCGCCATGAAAAAAAACATTGTCTGCAAGTATCCAACTGCCAGGTTTCATTTTTCCTACCAGGTATTCATAATAATTTATGTAACCTGTTTTGTCAGCATCCATGAACACGAGGTCCCAACTTTCGTTCAGCTCCCTGATTATTTCAAGCGCTTCACCCTGGTGCAGCATTATCTGATGGGCAAATTTGCTCCGGGCAAAAAAAGCCAAAGCTGTATGCGCATCATTTTCCCTTTTTTCAATCGTATGTACTATTCCATCTGAGAGCAGCCCTTCAGCCAAGCAAAGTGCACTGTAGCCTGTAAATGTTCCAATCTCCAGGATGCGGCTCGGCCTGATCATCCTGCTGATCATGCTAAGTAAACGGCCTTGCAAATGGCCACTTATCATGTGGGCTTCAGGATGATTGGCAAGGGTATGCGCATGAATCTCTTCCAGCAATCTGTCCGGTTCTGAACTATGCTTTTGTGCATACTCATGGGCAGCAGTCAGGATAATCTCCATGTAGTGCAAAATTAAGGTGTTCCGTTCTGCCCGACAAATGCAGTGACCTTAATTATCCCCAAAGTTATCAATCCCCTTTTTTAGAGATGAGCCAAAGTCCCGCAAATGTTAACAAGCCGTTGATAAGCAGCATCTCAAAACCTATCTGGTATCCCTGTAGCCAGGTTCCTGCATTTTTTGCGAGGATATAACAAAGGGTTGGTGCGAGTAGACAGACTCCGGTAACTCCATAGCCTCCGCCCAGTTTTCTTTTGGTAAGTATGCCAAAGAAAAACAGTCCGAGTAGCGGTCCATATGTGTACCCTGCCAAGTCAAGTATGATGTTGATGATGGATTTGTTGTCAATCCATTTGAAAACCATGATACAGGCAAGGAAAATAACGGCAAAACTAATGTGTACGATACGCCTGGTTCGTTTTTGTTGCGCCTCATCCATTCCGGCATTGCGTTGTATGCCCAGTATGTCTATGCAAAAGGATGATGTCAGTGCGGTCAGTGCCCCATCTGCACTGGGGAAAAGTGCTGAAATCAGTGCAATGATAAAAATAATTCCGATTGAAGGAGGGAGGTGAAACATAGCCACAGTAGGGAAGAGGTCGTCTCCAATGATATTCTTACCTGAAAAAAGAAATTGCTTGCCCTCATAAGCAGCACCCTGGTTACTCATGAAGAGGTATAATAAACCGCCTAAAATGAGGAATAAAAGATTCACCACAACGAGTGTTGCAGTAAATGTCATGATATTTTTTTGAGAGTCCTTTACATTGCTGACGCTGATATTTTTCTGCATCATTTCCTGGTCTAGTCCAGTCATGGCTATCGCGATGACAGCGCCTCCGATGATATGTTTGAGGAAAAATGATTTGCTGTTGATATCTGTGTCAAAGACTTGGGTGAGTCCGCGTGCCGACATGTCAGACATGGCCTGAAAAAGGGAAAGATCCATTTTGCTGAGGATGTAAAACAGGCAGATGACAAGACCAAGCAGCATAAAAGTGGTCTGCAGGGTGTCTGTATATACTATTGTCTTAACCCCTCCTTTGAAAGTATAAAGGAGAATCATCAGGAGGATCAGTGCTGCAGTAACCATGAAGGGTACGCCCATCTGATCCAGGATGAAGATTTGTAAAACATTGATAACCAGAAAGAGGCGTGCTGTTGCACCAAATGTGCGGGATATGATGAAGAAAAGCGCTCCTGTCTTGTAGCTTTCTTTCCCAAAGCGCTGGTCAAGGTAGTGGTAAATGGAAGTAAGCTTGAGTTTATAGTAAAGCGGAATGAGCACGTAGGCGATAACTGCATAGCCGAAAATATAGCCGATTACCACCTGGAAGTATCTGAATCCTGTAAAATCACCTCCTGTGAAGTTGCCCACGGTTCCAGGAACGGATACAAACGTAACACCTGATAATGAGGTGCCAATCATCCCGAAAGCAACGAGCATCCAGTTTGAATTTCTGTTGCCAATGAAGAAGGATTCGTTGGTTGCATTCCTTGCTGTGTAGATTGATACACCCAAAAGCAGTATAAAATACCCCAAAACAAAAGAAAAAAGCAGGATTGGTGACATGATTTTCGCGTTGTTTACACAAGGTAATGCATTTAAAAATATCTACTTTTGGGCATGCTAAAAAAGCTGGACATTCAAAACTATGCCATCATTGCCGCACTGACCCTTGAGCCGGCATCAGGGATGGTCATTATTACAGGTGAAACGGGTGCAGGTAAGAGTATTTTACTGGGTGCACTCGGACTGGCACTTGGAGATAGGGCCGACAGTGCACAATTGCGGGATAAGGAGAAAAAAACAATCATAGAAGCAACTTTTGTTGTTCAGGAGACTGCTGCACTGGAAAAACTGTTGCAGGATGCCGATATAGATTCAGATACCGAGATTATACTGCGCAGGGAAATTCAGGCTAATGGTAAGTCGAGGGCATTTATAAACGACACGCCGGTTGCCCTCAATCAGTTGCAGCTCATTGCAGGGCACTTGGTTGACCTTCATCAGCAGTTTGATACCCTTGAACTTGGCAGCAGGCACTTTCAGCGGACTTTACTTGATGCGCGTGCAGGAGCAGTTGGATTGATGGCGGATTACACAAGGCAATATGACCGATACACTAATCTGAATAAAAAAATACAAGAAGCTCGGGCGCGCTTGCTGAAAGCCAATCAAGAATCCGAGTATAAGTCTTTCGTATTGCAGGAGCTTCAGGGACTGAAATGGACCGTTGGGGAAGGTAAATTAATCTCCGAAGAGTTGAAAGTGTTGAGCCATGCAGAACAGCTTAAGTCGGGCATTGGAAAAGCCGTTTATGCATTTCAGGAGGGTGATCAGCCAATTATCTCTCAGCTGAGGTCGCTGCTTTCTCAACTTCAACCACAGGCAGCCTATCATCCTGCATTACCACCTCTGGTGGCAAGATTTGATGCCGCATATGTTGAACTGAAAGATATTGCCACTGAGCTGGAGAGTTTGTTAGACAGTGTGCAGGTTGATGACCTGCGTATGGAACAATTGAATGAGCGTCTGGCAATGGCACAGCGTATAGCCAAAAAGCATGGACTATCTGAAGTGGATGATTTGCCGTTAGTGGAAAGGCAGTTTGCGGAAGAGCTCGTTGTTTTTGAAGATGCAGCATCAGCGCTTCAGGTATTGGAAAAGGAAATGGAAACTGTTCAGCAACAGGCCCTTGCTTTGGCTAAGGCGTTGCACGAAAAACGGCTTAATGAAATTCCAATGCTTGAAAAGGCTACCATGGCATTACTTGTGCGGGTTGGGATGCCAAATGCACAACTGAAGATTGATTTGAAAACTACGGGATTGTCTGCCGGTGGAACTGATGAAGTGGTGTTTTTGTTTGATGCCAACCGCAGTGGTCAATTTGAACCGCTCCATAAAGTTGCCAGCGGAGGTGAATTAAGCAGGCTTATGCTTGTGCTTAAATCGCTTGTGGCACATTCACTGGATATGCCCACACTCATTTTTGATGAGATAGACAGCGGTATCAGTGGAGAAGCGGCCAGGCAGGTCGGTTTGTTGATGCAAGAACTTTCAGCTCATCACCAGGTCATAGCAATTACGCACCAGCCTCAGATTGCTGCTTTGGCGAGTCAGCATCTCTATATTTACAAAACTGCCAGCCAGGAACAGGTTACTACGCAAATGCGGGAGCTAACAGGTGAAGAGCGGGTCTCTGCAATTGCCAGGATGATGGCTGGTGATAAGCCCAGTGAAGCTGTGCTTGCCACTGCAAGGGAAATGCTGATGCCTGGCGGTAAAAAAGGTAGATCTAAGCTAGTCTGATAAAGTTTCAGCTGCGATTTGGGCATTAAAAGCTAAACGAACTATATTTGCCAGCAAATTGATGATTATGTCCAACCAATTGCTCAAAGGGAAAAAGGGAATCATTTTTGGTGCACTGGATGAGAAATCCATTGCTTGGAAAACAGCACTTGCCTGTCATGCACAGGGTGCTCAGCTGGTACTGACAAACGCTCCTGTTGCATTGAGGATGGGAGAAATCAATAAACTTGCTGAACAGGTTAATGCACCTGTTATTGGGGCTGATGTGGTTAACATGGATGACCTTAAAAATCTTTTTGAGCAGAGTATGCAGCATTTTGGGGGTGGCGTTGATTTCATCCTGCATTCAATAGGAATGAGTCTCAATGTCCGCAAGGGTAAGCAATACACGGAGATTGATTATGGTTTCAATCAGAAGACCCTTGATATTTCTGCAATGTCTCTACACAGGGTGTTGCGCACTGCATATGAATTGGATGCGATAAATGAATGGGGAAGTGTTGTTGCGCTTTCTTACATTGCTGCACAACGTGTATTCCCTGATTACAATGAAATGGCTGACGCCAAAGCCTTGCTGGAAAGTGTTACCAGGAGTTTTGGCTACCACTATGGTGTGAAAAAGAAAGTCAGGGTCAACAGCATATCCCAGTCTCCAACCCGCACAACTGCTGGAAGTGGGGTGAAAGGGTTCGACGGCTTCATCAATTATGCTGAGAAGATGAGTCCGCTCGGCAATGCTTCAGGTGAAGATTGTGCAAATTATTGTGTTTCCTTATTTTCAGATATGACCCGCATGGTAACCATGCAAAATCTTTTCCACGATGGAGGTTTCTCTTTCACAGGTGTTACAGCTGCCGTGATTGAGCAAATGGAGAAATAAATTTAAACTAGCAGCATGAAAAAGTGGAGAACATACCTGGGAATGGTTGGTGTGGTAACTGGATCAATGACTTTTGTACCACAGGTTTACCAGGCTTGGGTAACCCGATCGGTCGGTGATTTGTCTATTTGGATGATTCTTATCCTCCTCGTGAACGTTTCTATTTGGTTGGTTTATGGCATCACGGGCAAAGACAAACCAATGATCTTGGCGAACTTGATCATTATGACTTTGTCTCTGGCGATGCTTTATTTCAAGCTGACCTTTTAATAAAAAAACCACCAATTGGTGGTTTTTCATGGGAAAGTTTCAATACTCGTCCTCATTGAAGAAAAAGTCTTCCTGACTGGGATAATCAGGCCAGATATCATCTATGCCTTCATAAATATCCCCTTCATCATCCAGTTCCTGGAGATTTTCTATCACCTCAATGGGGGCTCCACTCCTGATGCAATAGTCGATTAATTCGTCTTTGGTTGCAGGCCATGGAGCGTCTTCAAGATAAGATGCTAATTCAAGTGTCCAGAACATAGGGCTCTGTTTTATATTTCGGCAAAAGTAATGGTTAATTCCGTAATACCAATTCACATATATGCACAGATTTTATGGAAAATAATCTCTGACAGCGTATTGTTCTTTGCTAAATTTGAAAAATGTTGGAGGGAAAAGGGATAATCAAGCATTATGGTTCGTTACAGGTATTGAAAAATATCGATCTATCCATTGGTCAGGGAGAGATTGTTAGCATTGTAGGCTCTTCCGGAGCCGGTAAATCAACCTTGTTACATATTTTAGGAACGCTTGACAAGCCAGATGGTGGAGCGGTCTTTTTTGATGGTCACCGTATTGATCAGTTGCAGGGAAAGGCATTAGCCAGATTTAGAAATAGGCATACTGGTTTTGTTTTTCAGTTTCATCACCTTTTGCCGGAGTTTACAGCCTTGGAAAACATTTGTATGCCAGGTTGGATAGCTGGTTCATCAACCCGGGAATTGGAGAAAAGGGCTAATTTGTTGATGGACATGCTTGGGATTGGAGCCAAAGCTGAAGACAAACCTGGTACCTTATCTGGAGGAGAGCAACAGCGGGTTGCTGTTGCTCGGGCACTGATAAACAAACCTGCCATCGTTTTTGCCGATGAGCCAACCGGTAACCTTGACTCTGCTAACGCCAATGCCCTGCACAATTTATTTTGTTCACTCAGAGACGAATTGGGTCAGACATTTGTGATTGTTACACACAATGAAGAGCTTGCCGCTATGAGTAACAGGGTTTTACAGCTGAGAGATGGCAGCTGGGTGTCCTGACGGGATCAGGAAAGTCTTGGTTTCCAGGGGACTTCAGAGACATTGAGCCATTTGGCTGCGGTTCTGCCCAATGTAAAGAGGTAGTCGCTGAGTCTGTTGATGTATTTGACCATCAGGTTTTCCGAATTGTCACCTGTCTGAAGCAAGGCAACAATCAACCGCTCTGTTCTTCTGCATACACACCTGGCAATATGAATTTGTGAAACAACAGGGTGCCCTCCGGGGAGGATGAAGTACTTTAATGGTTCGAGTAACTCATCCATCTTATCCATTTCATTTTCCAACAATACAATATCGGCTTCTTTGAGATCAGGTATTTTGAGGCTGGTTTCTTTGTTGGGGTCGCATGCAAGTGCTGAACCTATGGTGAAAAGTCTGTCCTGTATTTCACCGAGTATATTTCTGGTATGCTCATCAGTTAGCATATCCCTGCACATTCCGATGTGTGCGTTAAGCTCATCCAGTGTGCCGTATGCCTCAATACGCTCATGTGATTTGAGTACTTTAGTACCGCCAATCAATGAAGTTGTTCCTTTATCGCCTGTCTTAGTATAAATTTTCATTGCCATAACCACATTTGCTTTTCAGGATAATGTGGAAGTCAGCCAATTGTTCAGCAGAAAGTCAAATAAATTTTAAACAACGCTGGCAGCATTTTTTACCTTATCGCTTTCTATCAACCCATCCCTCAGTCTGATCACTCTTTTTGCGTAGTTGGAAATATCTTCTTCGTGGGTTACGAGTACTACGGTATTGCCATCATCATGAATTTTGGAAAAGATATTCATGATTTCATATGAAGTTTTCGTGTCGAGATTTCCTGTTGGTTCATCGGCCAGGATGATAGACGGATTGTTTACCAACGCTCTGGCTATCGCTACGCGCTGACACTGTCCGCCAGAAAGTTCATTGGGTTTGTGGTGGCTTCTATCTAGCAAGTCTACCTTGCGTAACACTTCATGTGCCATTTCCAACCGCTGCTTTTTACTTATGCCAGCATAAACCAAAGGGAGCGCAACATTTTCCAAAGCTGTGAGCCTTGGCAGCAGGTTGAATTGCTGGAATACAAATCCGATTTCCTTGTTTCTTATATCGGCCAGGTCATTATCTGGCATGGTACTCACATCATGCCCATTGAGGATATATTTTCCCATACTTGGTGAGTCTAGGCAGCCAAGTATATTCA
>JBDLTO010000435.1:0-7068 GCA_039805815.1 Bacteroidota bacterium
AACAACTCAATAAAAAGGTTATTGAAAAAATAAAAGGTGGTAACTGTCTTTTTATCTTTTACCCCGATCAAGAATATTTGACTAATTCGAAATTGATAAATAGTTAAATGGGATCTTAGAATGGTTAATCCGACCCGGTCTTTCCAGACTGGGTCTCTTTTTTAAAACCAAAGGGGTATCAATTGTGAAATCAAACCCAGCATAAAACCTGTAATGAGTTCAAACCAATTGTGATCTGAAACTACTTTTCTTGCAGAAAGTACAGCACCTGCTACCAAAAAAGTGACAAACAACGGTAATCCACTATGCAGTGATCCTTCCATCAAGGTGAACAACATGAGACCAGCTGCTCCACCAACTCCCATTCCGTGCATACTGATCTTGAAATAATTATTCAGCAACAATGCGGCAGCAGAGGTAAAAAACATCCCCCTACACATATTTACAAGCACTAATGGCGTATCAGGTTGATTTTTGAATACATGGTAGGTCCAGAAGAAAAAAGTTATACTGGCTATATATGGCACTATCCGTTCTTTCTGGGTTTTAAGCAATACGGAATCTGAAAATCCCAATGCCTTCAGCAATACCACTACAAGCAGGGGAAAAAAAACATTATTGTTGATGACCGCAAGCAGTTTCAACATTTTTTCCTGCGCATAAAATCCGGTAAAATAATCAGGATGACCATATATCAGGTAGGCTGCCATCATCACACCTACAAAAAGGGGATGAAAAATGATGGAGATGATTGCTGAAGTATGTTTAATCCATGATGGATAATTACTTATTGTTTGAGTTTCCATTATTTACATTTAAAGTTCTCTGCGCAACCGTGCAACAGGTATGTTCAACATCTCTCTGTACTTGGCAACCGTTCTCCTGGCTATATTATACCCTTTGGATTGTAACATTTCAGTAAGCTGGTCATCACTCAGCGGATTTCTTTTGTCTTCTCCAACTATGAATTCCTGTAAAATATTTTTTACCTCTCTGGTTGAAACTTCCTCACCACTTTCTGTGCTCAACGACTCACTGAAAAAATGTTTAAGCCTGAAACTACCAAACTCTGTCTGTACAAATTTGCTGTTGGCAACCCTGCTAATGGTGGAAATATCCAGTCCGGTTTTTTCGGCAATATCTTTCAATATCATCGGTCTGAGTGAGGACTCATCACCAGTTACAAAAAAAGAATGCTGATGGTTTATGATTGCTTGCATCGTTAATGTAAGGGTCTCCTGCCGCTGTCTGATGGCATCTATAAACCACCGTGCCGCATCAATCTTTTGCCTTATGAAAGATACTGCCTCTTTCTGTCTCTTATCAGTTTTACTTCCTTTTTCATAATCCCTGAGCATATCCTTGTAATCTGCACTGATCCTCAGATCCGGTGCATTCCGCTGATTGAGCGTAAGCTCTGGTTCCCCGTTATTGTTATAGACCAGAAAATCAGGAATGATGTAGTGCTCTGCTTTATTCAGAACGGTTGCCAGTCCACCCGGCCTCGGGTCAAGTTTCCTGATTTCTTGCAAGGCTTCCTTCAACATCGATTCATCAATATCGAGGGATTTGATAATTTTATCATAGTGCCTCCTGGTGAATTCATCGAAATGAAAATCCACAATACGCCAGGCTGTTTTCACGGCTATAGAGGTTTGCAGGAGCAATTTCTTGCGCAGCTGAATCAGCAAACACTCTCTAACATCCCTGGCACAGATACCCGGAGGGTCAAAGTGCTGTATCTTATCAATGACTTCTTCTACCAGCGCTTCTTCAACGATGATATTCTGCTTAAAGGCGAGGTCATCAACAATAGATACGGGATCTCTTCTCAGATAACCATCATCGTCAATGCTTCCAATAACCTGTTCTGCAATCTTTTCCTGATCAAATGAAAGATTCAACAGGCCAAGTTGCTCCATAAGCATTTCATGCAATGAGGATACTGCCGGGTGAAATGAATTTCCCTGAACCTGAATTTCAGGAACCTGATCCTCTTTTACCCTGTAATCAGCGATATCATCTTCATCATATTCTCCAAAGGGCTCATTGATTTCAAACTCGTCATTGTCTGCCGTTTCTTCAATTTCCGGGAGTTCGTCAGTTAATTCTTTTTCTGTCTGATCCGGTAGTTCCTCCCCCAATTCCAGAGCAGGATTCTCCTCAATTTCCTCCTTAACACGCTCTTCCAACATAGCAGTAGGTACCTGCAGTAATTTCATCAGTTGAATCTGCTGTGGTGATAGTTTCTGCTGAAGTTTTTGCTGTAATCCCTGAAAAAGTGCCATCCCCGAACCCCTGTTTATTATTAAATCAGTTGTAAATTTACGAACAAATGAATCATCTACATGAAGACATTCTTGTCATTTCTATTGCTTGGAACAATGCTGCAAGGCAATAGCCAGGATACTACAAAAACTTTCAAGCCATTTACACTGCTTGATAAAAAAGATTATTTCACTTCCAGGCAACCAGCCTCGGGAATCAAATCTGATTATGCCAACAGGCAACAGGGTATAATTTGTCAACAGGAATGGAAATTTGAAAAAAGAACTGGGATCCCACTGCGACTCAGACTGGGAACCCTCGATTATGTTGACAAATTAGAAGGTAAAAGGAAATAGAAAGCATGACGCCTCTGGTATCAACTGCATTATCCTGATCCCCGAAGCTTATCAAGTAATTTGTTCAATGTAATCAACTCCTCCTCACTCAGCTTTTCCATGACACTTCGCATTTCATTGTCTCTTGCATCAATGCGTTTCAACATAGCTTTGCCTTCATCTGTTATACTTACATCCACAAGCCTTTTGTCTGAGTTACACAAACGCTTTGAAACAAGTTTTTTAAGCAACAACCTGTCAACTATCCTGCTGGTATCACTCATCTTATCCAGCATCCGCTCCCTGATCATGAGTGTGCTCAAAGGCATAGGATCACTTCCCCTCAGAATTCGCAGAATATTATACTGTTGAAGGGTTATGTCTTCTTCAAGAAGTATATTTTTTATACGCTCAGTAACCCAATGATAAGTGTATATCAGGTTAATCGTAGCCTTTTGGTTTTGTCCACTGAAACTGGACTGCTGTATGTCTTTTTCAAGCCCCATACCTATTTTTAAATTTGAATTTTATTGGGATCAACAAACTCATGGGCATAAATTTTAACGAGTATGATGGCATAACTAAATACGAGTGGTCCAAAGATAAAACCCATAAACCCAAACAGCTGCAATCCAACTATTACGCCAAACACCGTAATGACAGGATGGACATCGCCTATCTTTTTCATCAGGGTTACACGGGCGAGATAATCAACATTGCCTGTTATCAGCAAACTGTATATAAGCAAACCTGTGCCCTGTGCGTTCATACCCTTTGAATAAAGAAAAATTACAAGGGGTACCCAAATCATCATGGTACCAACTATAGGGAAAAAAGCAAAAATACCGGTCAGAAAACCCCACATGAGTGGATCATCCATTCCAAAAAACAAATAGCCCAGGTATGCAAATGCACCCTGTATCAGTGAAATAAGCGGAATACCTACAGCATTGGCTTTAACCATATGCCGGGTCTCCTGTGCCAACGCAACAACACTTTCCTGATGCAATGGAATGAACTCTCTCACAGACTTTTCCATATTCCTGCCGCCAGTAAACATGAAATACAACACAAAAAACATCACAAGCAGGTTGCCAAGTATCATGGCAGAACTATTCAGAAACGTGGGAATATATCCGGCCATTTTTTGCTCCAGGTTGTTAAGATTATCAGCAGTAAACAGCTCTTGTCCGGTCAACCGTTTTACCTGATCTGCAAGTGCCTGTATGCCAACAACAAACTCATCCGCATGAGAAAATACTTCACTTATCCGGGGTGTAATAAGCACAATAGCATAATATATTGGTGCCGCTACAACAATCAAAAACAAACTTATAATTAGGAGTGCGGTTAAACCCGGACGCCATTTCTTTTGCTCAGTCAGTTTAAAGTAACGCTCCCTTCCAAGGATATAAAAAGTCAAGGCACCCATCAATCCGGGTAAAAAAACATACAGTTCCTGGATGATGAGGTAAAAAAGAAAACCAATCACAAGCAGTAATACTACTTGCCTGATCCTGTTGTTAAAGTGGGTCATGTGTTATGTTTTTCATTGCCATACCTTGATACCTTCACTGCAGTTGGAGCAAATATCAATATTTTTTCTGCTTATAAGCAACTCCTGGCGAAACTCATTATAGTTTTTACTTTCCCATATTTCCAAAAGGGACTGCTTATTTAAATTTCCCATCGGGTGGTCTGCATCCTTGTCGAAGCAACAGGGTACAACAATACCGTTCCAGGTGATCACCTGACTGTGCCACATTTTCCAGCAATAATTAGGCATGGCATTAACAGGTAACACCTGCTCCCTCATATCCTTTTTATACCTGCTGTATTCCTGCTTCAACGGTATAAGGCGATTGGGATCGTTGGCATAATCAATAACCTGTGCGGTTTTGACCCATACTTCATCCACTCCCAATGATGCTGCAATCTGGCGTACCTTATCAACCTGATGTTCATTGGGTCTCACTACCAGAAACTGAAATACAACAAAAGGTGTATGACTTCGAAGTACTTTCTTCCAGCGGATGAGGTTAGCTGTTCCCGATGTAACCTTACTCAAATCTCCACCCACACGGTATTGCGAATAGGTTTCCTGGTCTGCCCCGTCAATGGAAATGATCAACCTGGAAAGTCCACTCTCAACAGTTTTTCTTGCTCGCTCATCATCCAGAAAATGGGCATTGGTAGAGGTACTGGTATAAATTCCCTTTGCTGCTGCATACCTGATCATTTCAAATAAATTTTTATGCAGGTAGGGTTCACCTTGAAAATAAAAGTTGAGGTAGATCAAAGTTTCGTGGACGCTGTCAACAAACGTTTTAAAAAAAGAAGTCTGAATACTCCCGGTTTGGCGGGTAAAAGCACGCAATCCACTGATGCATTCAGGACACCCAAGGTTACAAGCAGTTGTTGGTTCTACTGAAATGGCAAAAGGCAATCCCTTCACTATTGGTCTGCCGAGAATTCTGCTCAAATAAAATGAATACAAAACTTTTCCTGCATTCAACAACTTAGGTATGCTCAACGTAGATAAAAAATGAAGGGAATGTCTTATAGAAGTCCATTGCATTAGCCTAAAGTTACATCAATGCCAAAGGCTGGCATCACAGATGTGATTTCCACCAACGCCTGAAAAGTAAAAGGAGTACTACAAAACTCCCACACAACCACAGGTAAAAGAGAATTGTACCTACAACATGAGAAGCATCAAAGAGTGCTAATTCATACTTTAGTCCTGCTATGGCATTGATCATCATCCACACCAGTACAGAAAAAAGCGACCTGACGATGCGCTGCATGAACTCACTTACTTGAGGATCCATTCTGTTGTTTTATTTGGCATCCAAAATCAGGGGCGCACCTTTGGAAGGCATCACGATGATCTTGGAATTGCCTGATGCTGCCAGCTCTTTCATTGCTTTTATTTGCTCATATTGAAGTTGCCTGTCGCTCAAACTCATGCTGATGATACGCTGATAGTCAGAGATACCCTGTGCTTCAACACGCTTCCTTTCAGCTTCCTGCTTTTCTTTTTGCAGTACGAACTGCATTTTCTGTGCTTCCTGTTCAGCATTGATTTTTTGTTCGATCGTCGATTTCACTGAAGCAGGCAAGGTGATATTCCTGACCAACAAATTCTCCAGGATGAGTCCGCGTTGTTTGAAATCTGTTTCAATTGTTTTGAAGATCCTGGATTGAAATTCATCCCTTTTGGTGGAATACAAAGCTACAGCATCGTAATAAACTGAGTTGTCTCTTATCCGGGTTCTGGTGATTGGCCTAACGATTTTGTCCTCGAAATTGATTCCAATCTCGCGCAACATCTTAGGGGCTTCAGTAGGGTTTACACGGTACAATACTGACAAATCTATAGTGACTTCCAATCCATCTGCAGTCAATACCTTAATGGCATCATCTCCGGATTTCGACCCTTCGTCGTGAACACCGCTCATGGTATAGTTCTGTGTGCGGATGTCAATATCAGTTACCGACATAAGCGGATTAATCATATTGAGGCCGCTTGACAATGTCTCATTCTGTACTTTCCCAAAAAGTGCTTTCACTCCAACATAACCTGCATCCACTTGGCGAACACTGGATGATAGCATGCCAATCAAACCCAATGCGATTCCTGTCAACCGCAAAGGTTTACCGGCAGCAGCTATTTTAGCATCTGATTTGAGCAGGGATGTTCCAATTAAAAAAACTACCACACCTAAAATCAAGAGTACCATATGTAAATAATTAATGTGAACAATAAAAAAAGCTAACTGCTGTGGTCTGCGATGATCACCCAGCGACCCTTTTGTTTAGCAAAGGTAAGTGTATAATGACCGCCCACATCACCGGCAGTCCGTTTAAGCGACCACTTACCCACAACAAGATAATGTTTCCTCCCCAGGGGTTTAAGGTGTAGGATATGAAAAGTTAGTTTACCCATCTTGTCAGCACCAGCATAGTTTCGCCTGTAGTTCTCAAGGGTTGAACGGTAGCCATAGGTGACCCCCGACTTACCAATGTACATGAGGGAATCGCTTTCAAGATAACCCACCATAAACTGTTCCAAATCTCCGGCATTCCAGGCCTGAGTTTGCTTATCCAGTATGGAAAGAATTTCCCGCTCGTCTTTTGTTTGTGAAAAAGCGACTGCAGGCAAAAGGCATATCAAAAAAAGAAATCTCTTCAACGCTCAGTTATTTACGCTAAAATTTACGCACTCAACTATTCTCTCTCAACTAATCTCTTAACTCGCCCAGGCCTTATCACCCTTGGTGTAAGGTATACATCCCTCGTATTTTCCAGGAACAGCCACATAACGCAAGGCTTGTGTAGCACCTACCTCAGAGGTAAAGAACCCAAGCAGCGTAAGTTGTTTCATGAGTCCGAAATAATGATTTGGATCTCCGTCCTTCTTAGAATCATTATAAGCTTTGAGTTCCTTATTGATTCCGTTAAG